>JALYSL010000435.1 GCA_030854825.1 Pseudomonadota bacterium | reverse complement strand
CTACCGCACCCTGTTCGGCAGCGTCGGCATGGGCCGCTATTTCCTCAACAGCCTGCTGATCGCGAGTGCCGCCACCGTGATCTCGGTGAGCTTCAACCTGATGGCCGGCTACGCCTTCGCCAAGCTGCGATTTCGTGGCCGCGACGCCGTGTTCCGGGCGCTGCTCGGAGCCCTGGTGATCCCGGGGCAGGTTGCGATGCTGCCGCTTTTCCTGATGCTCAAGCCCCTGGGCCTGATCGATACCTACGGCGGGGCGATCGTGCCGGCGATGGCCAGCGTCTTCGGCATTTTCCTGGTTCGCCAATTTGCCCGCGGCATCCCCGACGATCTGCTCGAGGCGGCGCGCATCGACGGTGCCGGCGAGCTGCGCATCTTCACGACGATCGTGATTCCGGTTTTGAAGCCGATCGTCGTGACCTTGGCCGTGTTCAGCTTTCTCGGCGCATGGAACGACTTCATGTGGCCGCTGATCGTGTTGACCGACGATTCCCTGCACACGCTGCCGGTCGCCCTCGCCGGTCTTTCGCGCGAACACGTGCAGGACAACGAATTGATGATGGCCGGCTCGGTGGTCACCGTGTTGCCGGTCCTGCTGCTCTTTCTCGCCTTGCAGCGCCAGTACATGGAAGGTCTGCTCGCCGGCAGCCTCAAGGGATGAAGAACGCCGTGCTGCTCGCGCTGGCGCTGGCCTCGGGCGCCTGGGCCCAGGAGGTGCTGCTCGATGACTTCGCCGAGCCGGGCGCATGGACGGTTTCGGCGAGCGACGACGTCAAGGCCGGCCTGCGTTCGGTCGACGGACCGCACGGCAGGGGCTTGTGCATCGACTTCGACTTCGGCAAGGTCACGGGCTACGTGAGCGCGAGTCGCAAGCTGCCCATCGACTACCCCGCGCGCTACGAGTTCTCGCTGGGCGTGCGCGGAGATGCGCCGCTGAACGCGCTTCAGTTCAAGCTGGTCGACGCGAGCGGCGAGAACGTCTGGTGGGCGCAGCGCCCGGACTATCGCTTTGCCCGCGAATGGCAGACGGAGACGTTTCGCCAGCGCGACATCGGCTTCGCCTGGGGTCCCGGTGCCGATCATCAGCTGCGCCGTTCGGCTTCGGTCGAGCTCGTCATCGCGTCGGGCAGCGGCGCCGGCAAGGGCAGCGCCTGCTTCGAGCACCTCGCGTTCGTGCGATTGCCGGATCAGCGCACCGCAGAAGAGCCGCGCGACTTCGACCACGTGGCGGTGCGATGGCCAGCGGGACCAAGCCCTTCCCGCTACGACATCCAGTTCTCCCAGGACGGCGCGTCGTGGCAAACGGTGCGGCACGTCGAGGGCGCGCGCGGCGAGGTTCAGCATCACTTCTTCCCCGGCGCCCGGGCGCACGCCGTGCGCGTACTCGCCGATGCCGAGCCCGCGGCCATCGAGCTGAGCGACGCTCGCGACGCAAATGCCTTCTTCACGCAGATCGCCGGGCAGGCCGCGCGAGGCCGATATCCACGCGCCTTCGTCGGCGAGCAGTCCTACTGGACCGTCTTCGGCGTCGATGGTGCCCGCGTCGCCGCGTTGATGAGCGAAGACGGCGTGATCGAGCCGGTGCCGGGAGCCGGCGCTCTCGAGCCGTACCTGGTCAGCGACGGCCGCGTCGTGAGCTGGGCCGAGGCCGCGATCACGCATTCCTTGCGCGACGGTGACTTGCCGATGCCGTCGACACGTTGGCGCGCCGGCGATCTCGAGCTGGAGGTCGCCGCCTTCGGCACCGGCAGCCCGGCCGCGGCGCGAGCGCTCGTGCGATACACCGTGCACAACGCCGGCAGACGATCGCGCCGGGTCGCGCTGGCCCTTGCCTGGCGTCCGTTCCAGGCCAATCCGCCGACCCAGTTCCTGAGCCACCCGGGCGGGGCGAGCTGGATCGAGTCGCTGGCGTGGGAGGGTCGCACGTTGCGCGTCAACGATGCCCTGCGGCTGCAGGCGTTTCAGGCACCGAGCAGCGTGCGCATCGAGCCGGCCGCGGCGGGGCCGGTCGGTGACTGGCTGGCGGCAGCGCCGCCCGCGGATCGCGCCTCCAGCGTGCGCGACGCCGACCGATTTGCGAACGCCGTGCTCCGCTACGACATGACGCTCGGCCCCGGCGAGCGTCGCGAAGTCGATGTGGCCCTGCCCATGTCACCGGTCTTTTCGCTCACGCGACTCGATGCCGCGCGCGAGCAAGCGCGCGTCGCCGCTCGCTGGCGCGCCACGCTCGACACGGTGCGCATCGACGGGCCCGGCGAAGTGGGCGACGTTGCCCGCACCGTTCGCAGCGCGCTCGGCCACATCCTCGTCAATCGCAGCGGCGCAGCGCTGCAACCCGGTGCGCGAGCCTACGCGCGGTCGTGGATCCGCGACGGTGCGCTGACTTCGTCGGCACTGCTGAGGCTCGGCCACGAAGACGCGGCCCGCGACTTCCTGCTCTGGTTCGCGCCGTTCCAGTTCACGAACGGCAAGGTGCCCTGCTGCGCGACCGAACGCGGTGCCGACCCGGTGCCCGAGAACGACAGCGACGGCGAATTCATCTTTGCGGCCACCGACCTCTGGCGCTACTCGCACGATGACGCCACGGCTCGGCGCCTCTGGCCGCACGTGACCGCGGCGTTGTCGCACATGGAGTCCTTGCGCCAGAGCGAACGTAGCGCGGCGAACCGGGCCGGCGATCGCCGCGCCTACTTCGGCCTGATGCCGCCTTCCATCAGCCACGAGGGCTATTCCGACAAGCCGGCCTATTCCTATTGGGATGACTTCTGGGCCTACACCGGATACCGAAGCGCTGTCGAGCTCGCGCTCGGCCTGGGCCTCGCCGACGAGGCCGCGCGCGCGACCCGGCAGCGCGACGAATTTCTCGCCGACCTGAAGGCGTCGCTCGCGGCCAGCAGCGAGCGCTTCGGCCTCGACCTGTTGCCCGGCTCGGCCGACCGGGGCGATGTCGATCCCACGTCGAGCACCGTCGCCCTGAGCCCGGGCGGCCTCCTCGGGGTATTGCCGGACACGATGGTGCGAAACACCTTCGACCGCTACTGGCACGACTTCCAGTCGCGGCGCAGCGACGAGTCTTTCGGCCTGCGCCACGGCGACGGCGCCTATACGCCTTACGAATGGCGCAACGTCGGCGCATTCGTCAGGCTCGACGAGCGCGAGCGCGCGCTGGCCGCCTTGACCTACTTCTATGCCGATCGGCGGCCCGCCGGCTGGAACCAGTGGGCCGAAGTGGTGCTGCGCAATCCACGCGAGCCGCGCTTCCTGGGCGACATGCCGCACGGTTGGGTCGCCTCCGACCACATCCGCTCAGTGCTCGACCTGTTCGCGTACGAGCACGAAGGCGAATACTCGCTGGTGCTCGCCGCGGGCGTGCCAATGTCGTGGCTCTGCGGCAAGGGACTCTCGATTCGCAACCTTCGCACGCCGTACGGGCTGCTCAGCTGGACGGCACGAGCCACGTCGAACGGCGCCATCGACATCCACGTCTCGGGCCTGCGTTCATGGCCCCCCGGAGGCATGATCCTGCGCGGGCCATGGGCCAGGGACGCACGCGTGGAGGTCGACGGTCGCCGCGTCGACGTGGCCGCCGACGCAATTGCCTTGACGCACACACCGACCCGCGTTCACATCGAGCCGAGATGAGCCTGCTTCAGCGAGCGTTGCCTTGCTGCGGTCCTCGCCACCCGTCGAGCGCGGCATTCGCACCGCGCAGCGCCGGCGGCGAGCCCGGCTCGATCAGCCATACCGGGATCGACGAAAGGTAGTTCGCAAAGCGGCCCTTCGCCTCGAACCGCGAGCGAAAGCTCGAACGATCGATCCAGTCGCCGAGACGCCCGACGATGCCGCCACCGATGTAGACGCCACCGCGTGCGCCGAGTGTCAGCGCGAGATTTCCGGCAAAGCCTCCGAGCAGCCCGAAGAAGATGTCGACGGCTTCGACGCAGGCGTCGTCGGATCCTGCCATCGCCGCCGCGGTCACGTCCGACGGCGAAAGATCCTGCGCCGCGCCGCCGGCCCTTGCGCGCACGAAGCGATAGAGATTGACCAGTCCGCCGCCTGACAGAGCCCGCTCCGCCGATGCATGGCCGAACTCGCTGCGCAAATACACGATCACGAGCTCCTCTGTCTCGTCGGCAGCGCTGAGCGTGGCGTGTCCGCCTTCGCCGACGAGCGGCAGTGTCGCTTCGCTTCGCCTGAGGAGGCCGGCGACGCCGAGTCCGGTGCCAGGCCCGAGCAGCGCGATGGCTTCGCCGGTGACGGCTACGCCGCCACCGATGCGTCTCAGCT
>JALYSL010000381.1 GCA_030854825.1 Pseudomonadota bacterium | reverse complement strand
GGTCCTGCAGGCGCGTCAGCACGACGTTGCGGCGGACGACCTCCTCCATTGACGCGCCGTCGCGTACGGCTGGCGCTTCCGGTTCTGCCTTGCTCAGCCACCAGGTCATCGGGATCTACGCCTTCCTTGTCAGGGCCCCGAGCGCCGCACTTGCCGCACAGGACCCCAGTCAAGTCCGCCCAGGCGCCACAGATAGGCCAACCCGGCAAGCAGGATGCCGATGAAGATCACGAGCTCGATGTAGCCGGCCCAGCCGGTCTCGCGCCAGGCGATCGCCCAGGCGAACACGAAGAGCGCCTCGACGTCGAAGATCACGAAGAACATCGCGATCAGATAGAACTTGGCGGGAAAGCGCAGCCGCCCGTCGCCGACGCCGACGATTCCGGATTCGAAGGACTCGTTGGCGGCCGCTGCGTTGTGCCGCTCGCCCGACAGGTGCGAGGCCGCGAGCACGGCGACCATCAGCACGATCAGGATCGCCAGGTAGGCGACCAACGGCCAGAGAGGCTTCAGTTCCAAGGGCAGTCCTCATCACGAAGACAGACGTCGTCGCCCGGGTCAGTGAACTTGCACCGGGTATCCGTGACGCGCACCTCGATCACCTCGACGCCGACGTGGCCTGCCCCGGAGTTCCAGGTCACGTGATCGCCAACCTCGAATCCGGCTGTCATGGGTTCGATTCCGCGACCAGGGTCGCGATCACCGCGGCCATGTCGGTACCGGCGCCGAAGATCTGCTGGCGGAGCCGCCCGCCGCGGTCGATCAGGATCAGCGTCGGCGTTCCCCGCATCTCGTAGGCCCGCATCGTCAGCGGCATGCCGCGGCGTCCGTCCGGCGCGTCGACCGCGATCGGAAACTGCAACCGGTTCTCGTCGATGAACACCTGCAGCGCCGCCGGTGTCATTACGGGGCGTCGTCGGCCGGCGGGTGCCAGCGGCGCCAGTCGTGCTCGCGATCGAACTCGGCGCGCGTCAGATCGCCGGTGAACATCGAGCGCAGCTTGGACCAGTTCAGCTTGGCCAGCCGCACGTAGAGGTGGCCCAGGATGACGAGCAGGAACAAGGTGGCGCTCGAGTCGTGCACCAAGCGCTGCCAGCGCATCCAGCCGTGACTCATGCTGGCGAACACCTCGGCGTTCAGGAACAGGCTGGCGCCGGTAAAGATGACGGCAATCGACAGCAGAGCGAGAAACGCGTGGTAGATCTTCTGCCAGACATCGAACTTGCCTGACTTGGGCAGGTTGCGGCCGGCACCCGAGTAGTAGCGGGCGAACGTCTTCAGGTCGCACCAGTCGCCGCGGCCGAACCACATGCCGCGCAGATCGGAGAGCCGGATGGCGGCGACGATGTGCGCCAGCAGGCCGAGAATGAAGAGGCCGGCACCGATCTCGTGCACCAGCAGCCACGAGATACCCGGTGCATCCCAGGTACCCGGCAGGAAGAGTGCGATGCCGGAGACGATCAGCAACAGCAGAAAGAACAGGTTGCCCCAGTGGTAGAGGCGCGCGCCCAGCTCCCAACGCTCGAAACCGCGTGCGGCAGCCGGGGCCGGCTCGCCATTCGTGTGGCCGGGGGCGCCCAAGCCGCGCCGCAGCAGGTGCAGATCGGCAAAGACCACAACGAGCAAGGGGATCACGAGCGCAGCATTCCAGGAGAGCTGCTGCGCCAGCCACTCGCCGCTGAACCAATCCTGCCCGCGACGGAACGCCGCGAGGGTAAACCCGTCAAGGTCGTCGATGCTGTACAGCATGAGATCAGGCTACTTCCAACGTCCACGCCCGGCCGTCCCTAGCCAACGCATAAGACCCGTGGTCAAACTGCCCAGCGCAGCTGCCGAGTCAAGCGCGTTCCATGCTGCCCTCCGGGCAGCGCCTACCGCCAAGTCCACGACTGCGATCGCCAGTCCGGGCGCCGCCGTGGCCACCCACCGAACGACGCCTTTGGCCAAGGTATCGGCCGCCTTTCCAAACACCAAGATGTCATCGACTTTCGCGAGAAGAAAACGGACGATGTGGTACATGACGCGCTCCTGGCGATCAGTGGCTCGAGTTGCCCATTAACGGGGAGGAAACCACGGCCGCGCCGTGTCTGTGTCTGCACCTCTGCCCGGCGCTTCGAGGGCAACCACCAGAATCTCGTTGATCAGGCCACGGACGTCTGGCATGCGGCGTACAGCATCCTCCACGTTCCACTTTTCCGGGTCACTGTCCACGCTTCCGATCAGCGTGACCACACTTCGAGAACCTGAACGTCGAGTTTCTCGGCATGGCCGGAGAGCATCCGCACAAGCTCGTCTCGGATATCGCGCTGCATGTCGTTGTCTGACGTCATCGCTGGCTCCGTGAAGATTGAAAAGACCCCAGCTTGGGCGGCCAAGTCGGCTTGGTCGGTGCGGTGGCGCACAGTCCCGGCGAAACATGTCGAGCTACAAGGCAATTCGCGCGCCCGCTCCGGCGGCGGTATGGCCATTGCCCGCATGGGGATGCACGAGCTCGCACCGATTGCACGACGCCCGGAGGTCGATACTTCCCGTCTCGACCCGCGCGGCCGAGCGTAGAACGCGTGTGCGTCGGCTTTTCGGCTGGCATCTTTTCAGCATCGGGAGACACCATGGCCAACCGCTCTGTACCTTCCCCGACCGAGCCTGAGGCGTTCGACGCGATCGTGATCGGCACCGGCCAATCCGGGCCGCCGCTCGCAGTGCGGCTCGCCGATGCGGGCAAGAAGACGGCGATCCTGGAGCGCAAGCTCGTCGGCGGCACGTGCGTCAACGACGGCTGCATCCCGAGCAAGACTCTGATCGCCAGCGCGCGGGCCGCGCATGTCGCCCGCCGCTGCGCTGAGTTCGGCGTCGAAATCGGCGGCCCGGTGCGGGTCGACATGGCCACCGTCAAGGCGCGCAAGGACGCGGTCGTGAAGAAATCGGTCGTAGGCGTCACCGACTGGATCGGCAAGCGCGCCAACCTCGAACTGATCCACGGCCATGGCCGCTTCGAGGCGGCGCATCGGGTGCGCGTCGGCGAGCGCGTGCTGAGCGCGCCGCAGATCTTCATCGACACTGGGGCCCGCGCGTCGGTGCCGAAGATTGCAGGCCTGGAAGAGGTCGCCTACCTGACCAACACCGGCATGATGGAGCTCGACGTTCTGCCCGAGCATCTGGTAATCGTCGGCGGCAGCTACATCGGGCTCGAGTTCGCGCAGATGTACCGGCGCTTCGGCAGCCGCGTCACAGTGATCGAAAAGGGCTCGCGGCTGATCGCGCGCGAGGACGACGAGGTCTCGGAGGCGATCCGGCGGATTCTCGAGGGCGAGGGTATCGACATCCGGTTGAACGCCGAATGCCTGTCGGTCAGGCCGAATGGAGCGGGCGTTGCGGCGCAACTCGGCTGCAACGACGAGCCGCGCGAGATCGCCGGCTCGCACCTGCTCATCGCGACGGGCCGGCGGCCGAACAGCGACGACCTGGGCTGCGAACGCGCCGGCCTCGCGCTCGACAAACACGGCTACATCGTCGTCGACGATCAGCTCCGCACCAGCGTGCCCGGCATCTGGGCGATGGGCGATGTGAACGGCCGCGGCGCATTCACGCACACCTCGTACAACGACTACGAGATCGTTGCCGCGAATCTGTTCGACGGCGACCCGCGCCGGGTCAGCGACCGCATCACGGCATACGCACTTTTCATCGATCCGCCGCTCGGGCGTGCCGGCATGACCGAGCGTGAAGTGCGCGCCTCGGAACGCAAGGCGCTCGCCGCGACGATGCCGATGACGCGGGTCAGCCGTGCCGTCGAGCGCAGCGAAACCGCGGGCTTCATGAAGATCGTCGTCGATGCCGTGACGAAGAAGATTCTCGGCGCCGCGCTGCTCGGCATCGAAGGCGACGAGGTGATCCATTCGATTCTCGACGTGATGTACGCCGGCACGCCGTACACCGTGATCCAGCGAGCGATGCACATCCACCCAACGGTGTCGGAGCTGATTCCGACCCTGCTCGGTGAATTGAAGCCGCTGGCCTGACGTGCGACGAACAGGAAACCACATGACGCTGCAACACACGATCTGGGATGTGCCGATTCCGGCCGGCAGTCTTTGCGTGGTCGAAGGCGAGTACCGAGCCGAGGATCGCCTCGTGCGAGGATGCTTACAGCAAACGCTGCCGGACGGGACGCTCGTGAAGGACTCGCCCTCGCTCGAATTCGGGCCCTATCGTGGCAAGGCAGACTGGCCGATGGACCGCGCGAAGTGGCAGGACCGCTTGAATTTTCGCTTCGTGAGGCTTGCAGCTCCCGGCAGTGCGCGAACTTTCGATACCCAACTCCACGTCGACATCTGGTACGAAAGCGAAGCCAGGCTTCCCGAGGCGACCGGAGTGGACGGCGCCGACTATTCGCACTTCGTTACATCGCACATTGAGGTCAACTGCGGCTCGGCACCGTACCAGGCCTATAACGTCGACCTGAAACTTACGACATACGTTGGCAAGGCGCTACCGCCGCATCTGCGTGACATCGATGAAGTGCGGGGAGCCGATCAGAGCGCGGGCACCCCGTGAAACCGAGCATCGGCATGCTGGCCGCTTCAAGAGAACCCTCAGACGACGCGCTGCTCGATCGCCTGCAACGCGCTGCGTTCGACTATCTCGTCCAGGCCCACAACCCGCACAACGGTCTCGTCGCCGACACCACGCGCGCCGGGTCGCCCTGCAGCATCGCGGTGGTCGGATTCGCCCTCTCGGCCTACCCGATCGGTGTCGAGCGCGGCTGGCTCGAGCGTGACGAGGCGGTGCAAAGGACGCTTGTGACCTTGCGGTTTTTCATGGGAAGCGACCAGTCCGGCGCGCCGAATGCGACCGGCTTTCACGGCTTCTACTTCCACTTTCTCGACATGCAGAGCGGACAGCGTGTCTGGCTCTCCGAGCTGTCTCTGATCGACACCGCCATCCTGATCGCCGGCTTCCTGACGGCCGCTGCCTATTTCGACGCCGAGACACCAGACGAAACCGAGCTGCGCCGCCTTGCCGACGCGCTCTATGCCAGGATCGACTGGCGCTGGGCACAGCACGACGGCGCTGCCGTGACGCACGGCTGGAAGCCGGAATGCGGCTTCCTGAACTACGGTTGGGAAGGCTACAGCGAGGCGATCCTTCTTTATGTGCTCGGTCTCGGCTCGCCGACGCACCCGCTCACCGCGCAAAGCTTTCTCGCCTGGACCATGACCTACCAGTGGGAAAACCTGTACGGGTACAACTTCCTCTACGCTGGCCCGCTCTTCATCCACCAGTTCTCGCACGCGTGGATCGACTTTCGCGGCATCCGTGACGGCTTCATGCGCGAGAAGGGTTGCGACTACTTCGAAAACAGCCGACGTGCCACGTACGTCCAGCGCGAGTATGCGACGCGCAACCCGCGCAGCTTCACCGGTTACTCGGCCGACTGCTGGGGGCTTTCGGCGGGCGACGGGCCGAGCACGCCATCCCGCCTCATCGCCGGGCGACGCCAGGCGTTCTACGGCTACGCCGCACGCGGCGTCCCGTTCGGCCCCGACGACGGCACGCTCGATGGCTCGGCGATGCTCTCGTCGCTCGTCTTCGCGCCCGAGATAGTGCTGCCAGCACTGAGGAAGCTCGTGGCGCGCGTGCCGGGCGACGCCGGTGAATCGGTTCGCGCCAGTGGCTTCAATCCGACGGTCCGCGAAGCCGGCCCTGACGGCTGGATTTCCGAGGGCACCTTCGGCCTCGATCAGGGAATGATCGTGCTGATGATCGAGAACTATCGGACGGGCTTGCCGTGGCGGCTCGGCCGTGGCAACCGCTACCTCCGAGCGGGCCTCGCCCGCGCCGGATTTCGC
>JALYSL010000369.1 GCA_030854825.1 Pseudomonadota bacterium | reverse complement strand
CTCCTGGTAGGTGCCCGAATACACGGGGTTGACCTTGACGTCGGGGTTCTCCTTGCCGAACTCGGTGGCCATCTGGTCGATCGTCTTGGTGACCGGACCGCCCACTGCCACGGGGTAGTAGAAGTTGATCTCAGTGATTTTCTGCGCGAGGGCGGGCAGTGCGGCGCCGAGAGCGGCCGCGGCCAGGGCATTCAGCAGGATTCTTTTCATGCGTGTCTCCAAAGTGCGATGCAAGGAAAAACTCGATCAGGCCGGAACGGCAAAGGGCTCGTCGACGCGCTGGCCGCTCGCCGCGTCGAAGGCATGCGTGTCCTCGGTCGCCCAGCCGAGGCGAACCGAGGCGCCTTCGCTCAGCTCGTGACGCCCGGGCAAGCGCGCGGCAAGGGTGTCGCCGAGTGTGGTGCCCGACGATGTCGTGCAGGTGACCACGGTGTCGGGGCCCAGGTATTCGGCGCTCTGCACGACGGCTGCGACGCCACCGCTCGCCACCAGGCGCACGTGCTCCGGCCGCACGCCGAGCTTCAGCCCAGGCCGGCCCGGCGCGGCGATGATGTTCATCGGCGGCGTGCCGATGAAGCGCGCCGCGAACACCGAGGCCGGCCGCGCGTAGAGGTCGGCGGGCGCCGCATCCTGCTCGATGCGGCCGGCATTGAGCAGCACGACCTGATCGGCCATGCTCATCGCCTCGCTCTGATCGTGCGTGACGTAGATCATCGTGATGCCGAGCTTTTGCTGCAGCGTACGGATCTCGCGCCGCATTTCCTGGCGCAGCTGCGCGTCGAGATTGGAGAGTGGCTCGTCCATCAGGCAGAGCTTGGTTTCGGCGATGATCGCGCGGCCGAGCGCCACCCGCTGCTGCTGCCCGCCGGAGAGCTGCGAGGGCTTGCGATCGAGCAGAGCGCTCAGGCCGAGCAGCGCGGCGACGCGCGTCAGCCGGCGGTCGAAGTCGGCCGACGGCTCCTTGCGCACCCGGACACCGAACAGGATGTTCTCGGCCACGCTCAGATGCGGAAAGAGCGCGTACGACTGAAACACCATCGAAATGCGGCGCTCGGCAGGAGCGCTGGCCGTCACGTCGCGATCGTCGACGAGGATGCGGCCTTCCGACGGCGTGTCGAGCCCGGCGATCATGCGCAACGTCGTCGACTTGCCGCAGCCCGACGGGCCGAGCAGGACGACCAGCTTGCCCGACGACGTGGCGAAGCTGACGCGGTCGACCGCCTTGGCAGTGCCCCAGTGCTTGCTGACGGCATCGAGACGCAGGCTGCTCATGGCGAGGGAGGCATCGGCATAGTTTCGACGCCGCCCGTGCCGCCGTGCAGCGGGAGAACCCCAGCGGTCGGGAGCGGTCCGGTGCTGACTGTTCGGCACGCCAGGAAGCCGCACCATGCGCGCCGAGATCGATGCCCGGGTCGGCGGCCCCTTCGGGTGAATGTCGTTGATGAACCCTGGTGCGCTACAAGGCTGCCAGCGCCGCCCGTGCGACGCCCTCGCCCCACTCCTGAAGAAAATGGCCGGCCTCGGCCACTTCGAACGGCGGCGGGCAATCGCGGATCTGCGAGGCGACGTAGCGCATCACCGGCGGTCCGAGCACCGGGTCTTTCATGCCGACCGCCATGAAGGTCCTGCCCTCCCACTGCGTGCGAAACCAGTCGCGCGCCTGTCGTGAGAGCGCGGCGCCGTCGGCATCGGGGCGGTCGGGAACGAGGTTCGGAAAACGGCGCACGCCCGCCTTGTACGAGGCGTCGGGGTAGGGCGCGTCGTAGGCTGCGGCCTCGGCCGGCGTCAGATGCGGGCAGCTGCGCGCAAGCAGCTTGCCGACGGCCATGTCCGGGTTCCTGTTGCTGAACGCGCGCCAGTCGAGAAAGCCCGGGCCGAGCGGCATGTCGCCGGTGGCGAACGTGGTGTTCATGATCAGCAAGCCGGCATAGCGCTGCGGATCCTGCATCGGCAACGTCAGCCCGAGCAAGCCGCCCCAATCCTGCACCACCAGCACGACCTTGCGCAGATCGAGCCGGAGCACCAGCCGGCGCAGCATCTCGCGGTGCATCGTGAAGGTGTAGGCCGCTTCGTCTTGCGGCTTGTCGCTCTTGCCGAAGCCGAGCAGGTCGGGTGCGACGATGCGAAATCCCGCCTTGGTGAAGACCGGAATCATGCGGCGATAGAGGTAGCTCCACGTCGGCTGGCCGTGCAGGCAGAGGAAGATGCGCTCTGCGTCCGGCGGCCCTTCGTCGAGGTAGTGGATGCGCAGCCCCGAGCAGCCTTCCAGACCCTCGAGGTAGCGGCCAACGAACGGGTAGCCCGGCAAATTGGCGAATCGTTCTTCCGGTGTGCGCAGTCCCTGTTCCATGCGATGCCCCTCCTTGCAATGATGCGGAGGCTACCTCTTGTGACAGTGCCGGTGCGTCACGCGGCAAGATGCGTCGCATCCACACGAAACGAGCGGGCAAGACACCATGACACCCCTGCATCGATCGCTTCGAACGCTGGCCTGGCTCGGCACCTCCGTTCTCGCTGGCTGCGGCGGGGGCGCCTCCTCGGTCAATCCTCCGCCGCCGGTCGGGCTGGCCGCCACGCTCACCGCACCGGCCACTCTGGCCGCGGGGCTGACCGGTTCGATCACGATCAGCGCCAGCGCCACCGATGCGTCCGTCACGGGCGTCGAGTTCCAGATCGACGGCGTCCGGATTGGCAGCATCGACACCGCGTCGCCCTACGCCGTGAGCCTCGACA
This sequence comes from Pseudomonadota bacterium, assembly GCA_030854825.1. The sequence continues at coordinate 6,453 of JALYSL010000369.1, read as the reverse complement.
CGAGTGCCTACCCGTCGGGCCAGCACGTGCTGCGCGCTCGCGCCAACGACGCTGCGGGTGACGTCTCGACCTGGTCGACGGCGCTGGTGCAATTCGGCGGCGGGGTCACGCAGCCGGGCGGCTTTACGCGCAACGAGAGCTGGCTCACTGGCTTGACGAACGCCACCGCGCTCGCGCAAGCGCCCGACGGGCGGCTCTTCGTCGCCGAGCAGGGCGGCAACCTGCGCGTGATCAAGAACGGCGTGCTGCTGCCGACACCGTTCGCCACGTTCCCGGTCGACTCGACCGGCGAGCGCGGCCTGATCGGCGTAGCTCTGCATCCCAGCTTCGCGACCAACGGCTTCGTCTACGTCTACTCGACACGCAAGGCCGGCAACATCTCGCACAACCGGATCAGCCGCCTCACCGCCAGCGGCGACGTCGCCGCGGCCAGCCCCGAGCTCGTGATCGCCGACCTGCCGAGCCTGTCGAGCGCCACCAACCACAACGGCGGCGGCATGCACTTCGGCGCCGACGGCAAGCTCTACGTCGGCGTCGGCGAGAACGCGAATCCGCCACAGGCGCAGGATCTGAGCCGCCCGTTCGGCAAGCTGCTGCGCTTCAACGACGACGGCAGCATTCCGAGCGACAACCCGTTCTTCGCCGTGCAATCCGGCCTCGGCCAGGCGGTGTGGGCCTACGGCCTGCGCAATCCGTACACGTTCTCGTTCCAGCCCGGCACCGGCGTGCTCTTCATCAACGACGTGGGCCAGGACACCTGGGAAGAAATCGACGTCGGCACGGCCGGCGCGAACTACGGCTGGCCCGGTTCGGAAGGGCCCGACAACGTGACCACGGGCATCACCGGCCCGCTCTTCACCTACAAGCACACCGACGCGAGCCCGCTCGGTTCCGGGCCCGGAGGGTTTTTCAAAGGCATGGCGATCGTCGGCGGCTCGTTCTACCCAAGCACCGGTCCCTTTCCCGCCGGCTACCGAAACCAGTACTACTTCGCCGACTACGTGAGCCAGTTCGTCGGCCGCCTCGATCTGGCCAACGGCAACGCCGCCTACGCGTTCGCGAGCCTGTCGGGGCCGCCGGTCGATTTGCTGGTAGGCATCGACGGCGCAGTCTACGTGTTGACGCGCAGCGGCGTGACGAGGATCAGCGCGCCCTGATCGTCACACTGAGGCGGCACCCGTGTACGGAACGACGTTGTCTTGCTCGGCCGGGTCGTTGCGCGACACGATGGCGCGTGCCGGCAAGGTGGCGCTGAGGTTGATCGCTTCATGCGGCACGCCGGGAGGGATGAACAGGAAGTCGCCCACTTCGCTGATCACCGACGACTCGAGGTGCGGCCCGTAACGCGTCTCGACCCTGCCTTCGAGAACATAGATGCCGGTCTCGTAGCCGCGATGGCTGTGCGGCTCGGCCCTGGCGCCGGGCGGGATGACGACGATGTGCATCGACAGCCCCAGCGCGCCGACGCTCTCGCCCGAGATCCCAACGAAATAGGGCAACTGCTGCCGGGTCAGGACTTCCTGCAGCGGTCGGATGGCGGTGACGTCGGTCGGCGTTGTTTTTCCCATGCGTGTCTCCGTTCGACTCGTTGCGTGACATCTGCCTGCGTCGATGACCTGCGCCTGCCGGGACGCCGATTCAGCGGTCGAGCGGGCTCGCGCCCGGCTACAAATAGTCCTTGCCCGCTTCCTCCGCGAAGCGCGCCGGGTCGCCTTCCCAGACGATGCGCGCGTGCTCGAGCACATAGACACGGTCGGCATGCGGCAAGGCGAAGGTGACGTTCTGCTCGGCCAGCAGGACGGTGAGCTGCGTCGTCTGGCGCAGCCGCTCGAGCGCGTTCGACAGCAGTTCGAGGATCAACGGGGCCAGCCCCAACGTGGGCTCGTCGAGAAGGAGAAGGCGCGGCTTGACCATGAGGCAGCGCGCAATGGCCAGCATCTGCTGTTCGCCGCCGCTCAAGGTGCCGGCGTTCTGGCGGCGGCGCGCCTCGAGAATCGGAAACAGGTCGAACAGCCATTCCAGTTGCGCGCCGCGCTCCGCCTTGGTCAGCCGTAGGCCGGCGATGTCGAGGTTTTCGGCCACCGTCAGATCGCCGAACAGCTCGCGCGTTTCCGGGCACTGGACGATGCCCTGCTGCACGATCGCCGCGGCCGACCGACCGGCCAGCACCTGCCCGTCGAAGTGGATCCGCCCCGAGTACGGCACCAGGCCCGAGATCGCATGGAACAGCGTCGTCTTGCCGGCGCCGTTCAGTCCGACGACGGAAACGAATTCGCGCTCATGGATGCGCAGCGACACGTTGTCGAGCGCCTGCGCCTTGCCGTACTGCACGCCGACCGATTCGATCTGCAGGAGCGGCGTACCGCCGACCTCGGACGCCTGCCGCGCCGCCACCTCGAGACTGCCGCCGAGATAGACCTGCCTGACGGTGGCGTCGTTCATCACTTCCTGCGCCGTGCCCTCGGCCACGCGCTCGCCGAGGTACATGGCCAGGGCCCGGTCGACCAACGCGGCGACGCTCTTGACGTTGTGATCGACCAGGAGCACGGCCCGGCCCTCGCGGCGAAATTCGTCGATCAGTTTGGAGACATCCGCCACTTCGGTCGAGGTAAGCCCGGCGAACGGCTCGTCGACAAGCACCACGCTCGGATCGCGTGCCACCGCCTTGGCGATCTCCATCCGGCGCAAGTCGGCGAAAGCGAGCGTGCCCGGGCGCCGATGCATCACCGCCGCCAGACCGAGGCGCTCGGCGATGGCGCGGGCGCGGTCTTCGACCGACGGATCGGCGATCAGATGCAACAGGCGGTCGGGCAGCAAGGCCAGCTTGATGTGCTCGAGCACCGTCTGGCGCGGCAGCGGCCGCGAATGCTGGAAGACGATGCTGACGCCGGCGCGGGCGATCCGGTGGCAGGGCCAGCCCTGCATCTCGACGCCGTCGAGTGCGACGACGCCGGCATCGGGCCGGACGATGCCCATGATCAGCTTCATCACCGTCGACTTGCCCGACCCGTTGGGGCCGATCAACCCGAGAATCTCGCCCGGCCGGACGCCGAAGGAAATGTCGTTGACGGCGACCAGGCCACCGAACCGGCGCGTCAGATGGCGAACTTCGAGGCGCGGTGCCGCCGGGCCGGCGTTCATGCGCGATCGCCCTTCTTCAGCAGTACGCCGAGCAGGCCGCCGGGCGCGACCATGATGACCACCAGCGCGGCCAGCGACACGACGAAGGTGCTCAAGGTGCCGAGCGGGCGAAGCACTTCACCGGCGGCGATCAGGAAGATGGCGCCGAGGACCGAGCCGATGATCGTGCGGCGGCCGCCGAGCACCGCGCCGATGATCACCTGCACGCCGACCGAGAGGTCGATCAGCGCGCCCACCGATGCGGTTCCCATGTAGAACACGAGCAGCGCGCCGGCCATTCCCGAAAACAGCGCGCTGACGCAGAACGCAAAGAGCTTGTGCTTGGCCACGTTGAAGCCAAGTGCCGATGCGTCGACGGCGTCCTGGCCGATGGCTTCGAGGATCAGCCCCATCGGCGAATGGACGAAGGCCCATAGAACGAGTGCCGAGAAGCTCATGAAGCCCAGGGCGATGAAATAGTTGGTGCGGGCATCGATCGACATGACATCGGGCACGGTCAGGCCGATCTCGCCGCCCGTCAGGTCGGCGAAGACGACGATCAGGCTCTGCAGCAGAAGCACCGCTACCAACGTCGTCAGGCCGAAGTAGGGCCCGCGCAGGCGCAGCGCCGGCAGCGCGAGGGCGACGCCGCCGAGCACGGCTGCGCCGGTACCGGCCAGCACACACCAGCCGATCGCAAGCCCGAGATGGTGGTTGAGGATGCCCGCCGTGTAGGCACCCAGGCCGATCAGGAAAGTTGGCCCGAAGTTGACCTCGCCGGCGTAGCCGAAGAGCAGGTCCCAGGCCATCGAGAAGACGCCGAAGTAGTAGGCGATCGTCATCAGCCCGAGCACGTACAGGCCGACGTACCAGGGCATCGAGACCGCCGCGACGAGAAACGCGACGACGATCCAGAACAGGCGGGCGCGAAGGACGTGGCGCACGCGGATCCTTCAGCGCCGGCCGAGCAGCCCCTGCGGCCGCACATACATCACGACGACCAGCAGCAACAGCACCGGAATGGATCGATATTCAGGCGAGATCAGGTAGGCGGTGAGCGTCTCGAGATAGCCGACGACATAGGCGGCGATCAGCGAGCCGGATATGCTGCCCAAGCCGCCGAGAACGACGATCGTGAAGGCGCTCGCCATCAGCGGGCCGACGCTGTAGGAGCTGACGCCGAGGAACATCCCCAGCAGCGCTCCGGCGATTCCGGCGAGCAGGCCGTAGATGCCCCAGACCGCTAGATAGACGTTCGACAGCTCGAAGCCGAGCAGGGTCACGCCGCGCGCGTTCATCGATGCCGCCAGCACCACCTTGCCGAGCGTCGTGCGGTTGACCAGCAGCCACAGCAGGCCGATGGCGCACCAGCAGATCACCGCCGTCAGGATTTCGTTGGTCGGCACCCGCACGCCACCGATCAGGGTCACGCCCTCGATCAGCGGCGAGACCATCTTGGCGTTCGAGGTGAAGAAGTAGGACACCAGCTCCTGGATCAGGATGCCCCAGAGCAGCGTGCCGGTGAGCACGAAGATCTCGCGTTCCTCCTTCGGCACGGCCTTGGTTCGTTGCAGCGGCCGAACAACCGCGAAGTAGGTCAGCAGCGCCGCGACCAGGCAGGCGGCGATGCCGACCAACGCGCCGGCGAAGCTGCCCATGCCGAGCTCGGCGGTGGCGGCCCAGGCGATCACCGCGGCGAGCACCATCAGCGCGCCGTGCGACAGGTTCAGAACGCCCGAGACGCCGAAGATCAGCGTGAAACCGGTCGCGCCCAGTGCGTAGAGCGCACTGATGGCGAAGCCGTCGACGAGGATCTGGGTCGCGATCATGGGCGCGCCCGCGCCGCGCCGATCGCGATCGAACCGCGCTCAGGCGGCATGCGATCCGGCGGCGCGCCTGTGCCGCAGACAGCGGCCCGACTCAACGGCCGGCAGTCTTGATGAAGCTCGGAAAGGCGATCTTGCCGGCGGCAAGCGCCGCCGGCCAGACGGTGACCTGCTTGCCGTTCTGCCACTGCAGGATGAGGCCGCTCAAGTCCTTGCCGTAGCGCAGCGAATGGGTGAACGGCTCGTTCTTGCCATAGAACTGGGTCCGGCCGATGGTGCCGACCCAGTCGGTGGTCTCGAGTGCGGCGACCATCTTGTCGGGGTCGGTCGAGCCGGCACGCTTGATCGCGTCGACGATGTAGTAGACCTCGTCATAGGCCGTGTAGCCGCAGTACGAAGGGTAGTTGCCAAAGCGTTTCTTGAAATTCTCGGCGAACGGAATCGTCTTGGCGGTCACCGCCACGTCGGGGGCGGAGACCGCCTGGTAGAGCACGCCTTCGGTGGCGCCGTTGGTGTCTTTCCAGAACGTGCTGTTGCTCGCCTGCGAGGAAATGCCGACCATCGGCTCGGGCACCTGCTGGCTCTTCCATTGGACGGTCGGTTGCACGCCGACGTGCGAGATGCCGGTAATGATGACGTCGGGCTTCGAGCCTTCGATCTTGTTGAAGATCGGCGTGAAGTCGGTCGTGTCGGGCGAGAAGCGAATGTGATCGAGCACCTTGAGGCCGGCCTTGGGCAGGCATTCGAGATACGACTCGTCGAGCGGCTTGGTCCACGCCGCGTCTTCGCTCATGACGACCGCGGTCTTCATCTTGCGCGCGTCGACGAGCAGGTCTTTGGCGGCATCGCAGACTTCCTGCGCCAGCGCCGTCGACGTCAGGTAACCGTGAAAGGTGTACTTGTTGTGCTCGTAGTCGTTGTGAACGTTCTTGCTGATCTCGTTGCTGGCAGCGCCGGGCGTGATCATCGGCATCTTCAGGCGCGCCGCCCAAGGCTCGAGGGCCAGCACGACCTCGCTCACGTAGCTGGCGATCACCGCGCTGACCTTGTCTTCGCTGACCGCGCGCTGGAACGCCCGCACGGAGTCGGTCGACGAGCTCTTGTTGTCGTAGGTGACGATTTCGATCTTGCGGCCGTTCAGGCCACCCGCCGCATTGATCTCGTCGGCCGCCATCTGCGCCGCCTGGGGAATCGACGCACCGGCGATCGCCTGAGCCTCGGCGATGACGCCGATCTTGATCGGATCGGCCGCCCCGGCCGTTGCCGCGAAGCCCAGGCAGACGACGCCTGCGCAAAGAATTCGCGTCATCGGCGCGGGCGAAAAAAGCGGCGTGGTCATGGCGTGTCTCCTGCTGTCGGGTGGACCCGGGTCAGGTCCTTGAAGCGGCAACAGCCGCAGGTTCAAGCCAGGACACGGATGGCAGGACACGGATGGCAGGAGGGTTGCACCGAGGTCGGCCCCGAACAATCAGGGGAAACCTGAGCAGGGCCGAATACTGTGCCGCAG
>JALYSL010000363.1 GCA_030854825.1 Pseudomonadota bacterium | reverse complement strand
GGGCGGCGGGGATGCGGCAGTTCTCGAGCACCAGCTCGGCGGTGTCCGACGACAGCCACCCCGACTTCTCGAGGGAGCGGCCGACCCGGAACCCCGGCGTGCCCTTCTCGACGATGAACATCGACATCGCATGTCGGCCCTCGCCCGTCTTGGCGGCGATGAAGTACAGGTCGGCGAGCACGCCGTTGGTGATGAAGAGCTTGGTGCCATCGAGGATCCATTCGCTGCCGTCGGCCGAGCGCTTGGCCGTGGTGCGAATACCGGCGACATCCGAGCCCGCGCCCGGCTCGGTGATGCCGACCGCGGTGATCGTCTTGCCGGCCGTGACCGCCGGCAGCCAGCGTGCCTTTTGCGCCGCGGTGCCGGCGTGATGCAGGTGCGGGCTCGCCATGTCGGTGTGCACGAGCACGGTGATGATGAAGCCGCCGAAGGTCGACTGCGACAGCGCTTCGGCAAAGACGAGATTGGTCAGCGCGTCGCCGCCGCCACCGCCGAATTCTTCGCCGTACATGAGCCCGAGCAGGCCAGCATCGCCGAGCTTTCGAAGCACCTCGCGCGGCGTCTGCCCGGCCGCCTCCCAGGCCAGCGCGTGCGGCTCGACCTCGCGGGCGATGAAGCGCGCGATCTGCTCGCGCAGCAGCTCGTGCTCGGGCGTGAGGTAGATGCTCTCCACGATCGCTCCTGGGTTCGGGCGGTTCAGGGCCGCCACACGCGCAGGCCGGAGTGACGTTCGAGCGCATCGAAATCACGGTCGTTGTGGAGCAGGGCACCGTCGTGCTCGATGCAGAAGCTGGCGAGGAGCACGTCGACAGGGCGGCTCACGGTCGAGCCACGAGAGCGAAGCAGGCGATAGTGCCGAGCAGCGCGAATGGCCTCCTCTTCGCCGCCGATCTCGACGACCGGCAAGGCACCGAGCGTTCGACGCGCGGCGTTGAAGTCCTGCTCGTCACGAAAGCCGCGCAGCACCTCGAAGAGAACGAGATCGGCCATCGTCAGCGGCGCCGTGCCGTCGGCAAGCAGATCGGCCAGGCGCCCGACACCCGCGTTCTCAGAACCGTTGAAGAAATCGATCCACACCGACGAGTCGACGAGGATCACTTCCCGGGCTTTCGGCGGGCCGCTTATTCCGACCGCGGTTCGCTGGCGACGCGGCGGCTGGCCGCGCCGGCATCATCCCAGCGCAGCCTGCCGCGCAAGGCCAGGATCTCGCGATAGGCTGCCTGTCGGGCGAGCAGTTTCAACCCGGCTTCGACAGCGTCCTTCTTCGTCTTGTACGGCCCTGCCCGCATCGCCGCGTCAAGAACGGCATCGTCGATCAGGATGTTCGTGCGCATGATGTGTATGAATTGATCAACTCGCGTGCATCATACACTTGCGCGGAGGTCGCAGACCGCAACGCTGCGCCCCGATCGGCGCAACCTCAGGCGAGCGCGCGGGCGATGAGCATCTTCTGCACGTCCGACGTGCCTTCATAGATCTGGCAGACACGCACGTCGCGATAGATGCGCTCGACGGGGAAATCGGCGACGTAGCCGTAGCCGCCGAAGATCTGGATCGCGTCGCTGCAGACGCGCTCGGCCATCTCGCTGGCGAAGAGCTTGCCCATCGCCGCTTCCTTCAGACACGGCTGGCCGGCGTCCTTCAGGCTCGCGGCGTGGTGCACGAGTTGGCGTGCCGCCTCGATTTGCGTCGCCATCGAGGCAAGCCGGAACTGCACCGCCTGGTGCTCGAAGATCGGCTTGCCGAACGCGACCCGCTCCTTCGAATAGGCGAGCGCCGCATCGAAAGCGGCGCGGGCCATGCCGATCGACTGCGCGCCGATGCCGATGCGGCCGCCCTCGAGGCCCGAGAGCGCGATCTTCAGGCCCTGGCCTTCCTCGCCGATGAGGTTCTCGGCCGGCACGCGACAGTTCTCGAAGACGATCTGCGCTGTGTCGCTGGCGTGCTGGCCGAGCTTGTCTTCCAGGCGAGCAACGATGTAGCCGGGCGTCGATGTCGGCACGACGAAGGCGCTGATGCCCTTCTTGCCGGCCGCCTTGTCGGTGACGGCCATGACGATCGCGACGTCGGCGTTCTTGCCGCTGGTAATGAACTGCTTGACGCCGTCGAGCACGTAGTCGTCACCGTCACGGCGCGCCGTCGTCTTCAGGCC
>JALYSL010000313.1 GCA_030854825.1 Pseudomonadota bacterium | reverse complement strand
GCGCAGGCGATCGCAGCAGGCCACGACGATGCAGCAGGTACTTGCGCACGCTGAGCCCGACCCCCGGCTGCTGCTCGTAACGCAGCAACGGCAGATGCGCGTCGAAGAGGTCGTGCGCTTCCTCGCGGCGCCCCTCGGCCGACAGCCGGACGACATCGCACAGCATGTCGGGAAACGCATAGCCGGTGTTCGCGCCGTCGGCGCCGCGCTCCATCTCGTAGTCGAGGAAGAGGCCGTTGTTGCCGATAAGGATCGGGATATGGCGCATCGAACCGTCGCGCTCCCAGCCGCGCAAGGTGCTGATCTTCTCGAGCCCGGGCCAATCCTCGTGCTTGAGCATGGCGCACGAAGGCAGCTCTGTGACGATGCGACGGATCACGGCCGGCGTCATCTGTACCGTGAACGTCAGCGGGTAGTCCTGGATCACGAAAGGCACGCGGTCGCCGATCGCGTCGGCCGCCTGCCGGTAGTAGCCGACGATCTGGTCGTCGGTGCGCAGGGTGCTCGGCGGCGCGATCATGACGCCGGCCGCGCCGATGTCCATCACTTCCCGCGTCAGCGCCCGCATCGCCGCAAAACCCGGTGCCGACACGCCGACGATCACCGGCAGCGACGCAGCGCGGCGGATCATGCGCGAGGCGATCGTCACGCTCTCGGCATGCTCGAGCTTGGGCGCCTCGCCGAGCTGGCCGAGCACCGTGATGCCGGTGGCGCCGCAGGCGAGATAGAAGTCGGTCAGTCGGTCGATCGATTCGAAGTCCACGGCACCGTCTTCGAGGAAGGGCGTGGGCGCAATCGGATAGACGCCTCGCGCGTCGACGGGAATCCGCATCGGGCTGGCCATCGCGATCCTGCTACTTCGCGCTCAGCGCGTTGCTCACCAGCCGCGACGTGATGTCGACGATCTGCACCATGCGGCTGTAGGCCATGCGCGTCGGTCCGATGACGCCGAGCGTGCCGACGACCTTGCCGTCGACCTCGTACGGCGACGACACCACCGAAAGCTCCTCGAACGGCACGACCAGGCTTTCGCCGCCGATATAGATGCGAATTCCCTCGGCGCGGCTCGAGACTTCGAGCAGGCGCATGAGTTGCGTCTTCTGCTCGAACAGGTCGAAGAGCTTGCGCAGGCTGCCCATGTCGCTCGAAAAATCCTGAACAGCCAGCAAGTTGCGCTCACCGGCGACAACGACCTGTTCGTGGCTCTCGGCGATGGCGTCGCTGCCGGCCTGCACTGCCGCCTGCATCAGGGCCGCGATCTCGGTGCGCAGGGCATCGACCTCGGTCTTCAGCCGCTCGCGCACCTCTTCCATCGTCAAGCCCGAGTAGTGCGCGGTGAGGTAGTTGCTCGCTTCCATCAATTGCGACTGCGTGTAGTCCTGCGCCGTGAAGATGACCCGGTTCTGCACGTCACCGTCGGGAGCGACGAGGATGACGAGCACGCGCCGCTCCGACAGGCGCATGAACTCGATGTGATGAAACACGCTCGCCTTCTTCGGCGCAGTGATGACGCCGACGAAGTTCGACAAGCTCGACAGCAGCTGCGCCGCATTGGCGATCACGCGCTGCGGCTGGTCGGCATGCAGGTGCGCTTCGAACGCCGCGTCGCGCGTCGACGAAGGCACGCGTTGCGGCTGCGCCGTCAGCATGGTGTCGACGAAGAGACGATAGCCGCGCGCCGTCGGAATGCGGCCGGAGCTGGTGTGTGGGCTGGCGATCAGGCCGAGCTCTTCGAGGTCGGCCATCACGTTCCTGATCGTCGCCGGCGACAGCTCGAGGCCGCTGGCACGCGAAAGCGTTCGCGAGCCGACGGGCTGGCCGTCGGCGATGTAGCGTTCGATCAGGGCTTTCAGAAGGGTCTTGGCGCGCTCGTCGAGCATGGTGGGGAGAGTGTGCAGCAAGCCATTTTCGCCCGCGGGAAAAAGGGTCGCTGTGGTGTAATCCCGCGAATGTCGACCCGCTTCCGGCACGCTGCGCTCGTCGGCAAATTCCAGTCCGGCGGCATTCGCGAAGAGCTCGAGTCGATCGCGCGCTTTCTCGAGAGCCGCGGCTTGCGTGTCTCTCTCGAAAAAGAAACGGCGCGTCACACCGGCATCACCGCCTGGCCCGGCCTCGATGCCGAAGCGCTCGGCGCCGAATGCGACATCGCCGTGGTTCTCGGCGGCGACGGCACCATGCTCGGCATCGCCCGCCAGCTGGCCCGCCACGGCACGCCGCTGGTCGGCATCAACCAGGGCCGGCTCGGCTTCATCACCGACGTCGCCTTCGGCACCTTCGCCGAATCGCTGGCGCCGATGCTCGAGGGTGAATACGACGAAGAGCAACGATCCATGCTCGAGGGCGGCGTGATGCGCGACGGCCGGACGATCTTCGAGAGCTTCGCCTTGAACGATGTCATCGTCAGTCGCGGCGGAACCGCCGGCATGGTCGAGCTGCGGATCGAGATCGACGGCGAGTTCGTCGCCAACCTGCGTGCCGATGGCCTCATCGTCGGCTCGCCGACGGGCTCGACCGCCTACGCGCTTTCCGCGGGCGGCCCGATCGTGCATCCGCGCATCGCCGGCTGGGCACTGGTGCCGATCGCGCCGCACGATTTGTCGAACCGGCCGATCGTCGTCCCCGACGACGGCGAGGTCAGCATCGAGATCGTCGCCGCCCGCGACGCCAGCGTCAACTTCGACATGCAGTCTCTGACCAGCCTGGCCCATGGCGACCGCATCAGCG
>JALYSL010000277.1 GCA_030854825.1 Pseudomonadota bacterium | reverse complement strand
GACGAACAGATGCAGGGCGACGTCGAGGTGCTCGGTGGGGTGCTTGCGAAAGCCCGAGCGGGCGAAGCGCTGCAGGCGGCCGATGGCGAACGACGTCAGCACCGACGCCTGGGCGTTGGCATCGACGGTCGGCGTGTTCGAACCCGTCGCTTCGGCATGGGCGCGCAGGCTTTGCCGAAGCTGCGACTCGATCCGGTCGAAGAACTGGTTCATGCGCGCGAGCAGCCGCTCGTTTTCGAACACCAGCGCGTCGCCGACCATGACGCGCGTCATGCCCGGGTTCTTCTCGCCGAACTGGAGCAGCACCTGCATCACCTTGTGCACCTGGGCGACCGGGCTCGTCTCGCGCTCGACGATCTGGCTGACGAGCGTGAAGACGCTTTGCTCGATGAACTCGATCAGCCCTTCGAACATCTGCGCCTTGCTCGCGAAGTGGCGATAGAGCGCGGCCTCGGAGACTTCGAGCTTGGCCGCGAGCGCCGCCGTCGTGATGCGCTCGGCGCCCGGCTCCTGAAGCATGGCCGCAAGCGTCTCGAGGATCTGCACCCGCCGCTCGCCGGGGCGTGGCCTCTTGCGGGCGACGATCTCGGCCGCGACCTTCGACTTGACGGAAGGCTGCATCGCCTCGGCCGGCAGATCGGATTCGACCTCGATCGCGGCTTCGTCACTTTCGCCAGCGGGCGGGTCGGACGAGTGGGGCATCAGAGGCGGGAGGTGAGCTGGCGAAGCGCGCCAATTTTGGCATACACGTAGGCCGGCTTCAGGTACTTTCTGCGCCTTGTTGCGTCCCGTTGCGAACCCGCATTCGTTTCGTTGCGCAAGGTGCCGCGAAAGCGCCCGCCGAGGTAGCGCTGCATCCAGATCGCGCGCATGCCGACCCGATGCGCCGCTTTCTGGTGGACCAGGGTGTCTTCGACGAGAACGCAGCGACTCGGCAGAACACGGAGCTGTACGGCGACGCGGCGCAGCATGCGCGCATCCGGCTTGGGTCGGAGCTGACCGAACATCGTCATGTCGTCGATCGTGACGATTCCGTCGAATAGCCGGGTCAGGCCAAGCGTGTCGAGCACGCGCATCGCATAGGCGCGCGGCGCGTTCGTGAGAATGAACTTGCGCCCATGCAGGCGCTTCAGCGCCGCTCGATCATGTCGGCTGGTGCGCAGGCGATCTTCGAGGCCGGGCAACCGGTGCGTCTCTTCGAGAAAATGCGCGGCGCGAACGCCGTGATGACGAACCACGCCCAGGAGCGTTGCGCCGTAGCGAAGCCAGTAGCGTCGGCGCAGCGCGTCGGCTTCGTCGCCGGCGATGCCGAGGTGTGTGGCGATGTAGTCGCCGATGGCAGCGTGCATCGGCCCGAATGCGGCATGGCTCGCGTCGTGCAGCGTGTCGTCGAGATCGAACAGCCAGACCGGTGGGGCCTTCGAAGAAGGCCGCCCCTCCCGCTCGGCGGGAGGGGTTGGGGAGGGTGCCATCCTGTTCGTGCTGCACACGATGATTCGCTCGCTATCGCGAGCGGATCATCGTGCCGTAAGCCTGCTCCGTCAGCACCTCGAGCAGCATCGCATGCGGCACGCGGCCGTCGATGATGTGCACGGTATTGACGCCGTTCTTCGCCGCGTCGAGCGCCGACTGGATCTTCGGCAGCATGCCGCCGGAGATCGTGCCGTCAGCGAACAACTCGTCGATCTCGCGCGCCGTCAGGTCGGTGAGCAGCTTGCCGGCCTTGTCGAGCACGCCGGGGGTGTTCGTCAACATCATCAGCTTCTCGGCCTTCAGGACCTCGGCGAGCTTGCCGGCGACGACGTCGGCATTGATGTTGTAGTTTTCGTTCTCGGCGCCGAAGCCTAGCGGCGAGATGACGGGTATGAACTGGTCGTCCTGCAAGGCCATGACGACGCTCGGGTCGATCGACTCGATTTCGCCCACCAGGCCGACGTCGTGCTCCTTGGTCGGATCGTTGAGGTCGAACATGCGCAGCTTCCTGGCCCGGATCAGGCCGCCGTCGCGCCCGGTCAGGCCGACGGCCTTGCCGCCGGCGACGTTGATCAGGCCGACGATGTCCTGCTGCACCTGGCCGGCAAGCACCCACTCGACGACTTCCATGGTCTCGTCGTCGGTGACGCGCATGCCCTGGATGAACTCGCCCTTCTTGCCGATCTTGGCCAGGGCTTCCTCGATCTGCGGGCCGCCGCCATGAACGACGACCGGGTTCATGCCGACCAGCTTGAGCAGCACCACGTCCTCGGCGAAATCCTGCTGCAGGGCCGGGTCGGTCATGGCGTTGCCACCGTATTTGATGACGATCGTCTTGCCGTGGAACTTGCGGATGTACGGCAGCGCCTGGGCGAGGATCTCGGCCTTGTCGCGCGGCGCGACGTGCGAGAGATCGTGCGTCCCGGAAGGGGCTGCGGCGGCGGGCGTGGCGGTCATGGCAGCGGAACCCGCGAAGGGCAAAGGAGGCGGCGCAGAATCCTACACTTTGCGAGCGCCGAAACGATGTCTGCCGCAATCGAGGAGTCTTCCCGCTCGACGCCTGTCTTTGGCGACTACGACGTGGTGGTGCTCGGCGGCGGCCCGGCCGGCATCGCCGCGGCGGCTTGCGCGGGGCGGCACGGCGCGCACACGCTGCTCGTCGAGCGCTATGGTTTTCTAGGCGGCATGGGCACGGCCGCCGGCGTCACCAACTTCTGCGGCCTGCATGCCAACGTGCACGGCGAGATCCGCCAGGTGGTGCACGGCATCGCCGACGACCTGCTCAACCGGATGCGCTCGCTCGGCGGCCTCAGCGAGCCGCATCTCATCTTCGGCAAGATCCACGCGCAGGGCTACGACACGGCGGCCTTCAAGTGCGCCGCCGATGCACTGCTGCTGGCTTGCGGCGCCGAGATGCTATTTCACGCGCTTGCGGTCGGCGTCGCGCGGCACGGCAACGGGCCGATCGACGCGTTGCTGCTCGAGACCAAATCAGGCCGCGTCGCAGTGCGGGCGAAGGCCTTCATCGATTGCTCCGGCGACGGCGACCTCGCCCACCTCGCCGGCCTGCCGATGGAAAAAGGCGACGACAACGGCGCGTTGCTGTATCCGACGCTGATGTTTCGCGTCGGCAACGTCGATGCCAGCCGTGCCGGCGATGCCTGGCGAACCATTCCCGAGCGGATGGACGAAGCCGAGGCCGCCGGCGAATTCCACTTCCCGCGCCGTGGCGCGATCGTGCGACCGCAAAAGCATGCCTACGAATGGCGCGTCAACGTGACGCAGTTGAAGAACGCCGACGGCAGTGCGACCGACGGCACCGATGCACGCTCGCTGTCCGCGGGTGAAGTCGAAGGACGGCGCCAGGCCGTCGACTATCTGCGCTTCCTGCGCGCCAAGGTGCCCGGCTTCGAGGCGGCCTACGCGCTCGATATCGCGCCGCAGCTCGGCATTCGCGAGACGCGGCGCCTTGTCGGCGCGGCCACGCTCAGCGCCGACGACGTGCTCGGCTGCGCCGATTTCGCCGACACGATCGGTGTCAACGGCTGGCCGCTCGAGCTGCACGTCACCGGCGACGTCGAGTGGCGCTGGCCGCCGATCCCCGAGTCGCGCGGCTTCAACC
>JALYSL010000275.1 GCA_030854825.1 Pseudomonadota bacterium | reverse complement strand
GCCGGGACGTCGCACGGATGGACGATGGCCAGGCGCGGACGCCTCGCGCTGCCTGCGGCGCGGGCGACCAGCTCGCCGAGCCGCGGATGCGCCGTGTCCGTCAGACGTAGTCCTTGTACTTGTCGAGGAACCGGACCGGCTTGCTCAGCGCGTCGCGCCGGAACGGATCGCCGAGCTCGCGCGTGCACATGACCTCGATCACCGTCGTCTTGCCGTGCTTCATCTGCGCCTCGATGGCCGCCTTGAACGCAGGGCCGACGTCTTCAAGCTTGTCGACCACCACGCCCTCCGCGCCCATCGCCTTGGCGATGCCCGCGAAGCTCTCGCTGTCGAGCTCGCCGGCGACGAAACGGCGGTTGTAGAAGTCGACCTGATTCTTCTTCTCCGCGCCCCACTGGCGGTTGTGGAAGACGATCGCCGTCACCGGGATGTCGTGGCGCACGCACGTCATGATCTCGCTCATGCTCATGCCCCACGCGCCGTCGCCCGCATAGGCCACGGCCGGGCGATGCGGCGCGGCGCACTTGGCGCCGATGATCGTCGGCAGCGCATAGCCGCAGTTGCCGAAGCTCATCGGCGCGAAGAACGAACGCGGCTCGTTGAATCGCAGGTAGCTGTTGGCGACCGAGTTGATGTTGCCGATGTCGGTCGAAACCATGACGCGCGGCGGCATCGCACGCTCGAGCTCGCGCAGCACCTGGCGCGGGTGCAGCCAGTGGCCGGCTTCCTTCTTCTGCTCTTCGATCATGTCGAGGCTGTACGGATCCTTTTCATGGCTCCACTCGGCGAGCTCCTTTTCCCACGCCGCTTTTTCATCGGTGACTTTCTTCGCGCGCTCGGCCTTGGTGGCGTCGCAGGCGAGCGTCTTGCCTTCGAGGCGCTTCGAGATCGCCGCGGCGGCTGCCTTGGCGTCGCCGGCGATGCCGACGGTGATCTTCTTCACTAGCCCGAGGTTCGTGTGGTCGGCTTCGACCTGGATGATCTTCGCGTCTTTCGGCCAGTAGTCGAGGCCGTGCTGCGGCAGCGTGCCGAACGGGCCCATGCGCGAGCCGAGCGCGACGACGACGTCGGCCTGGGCGATCAGCTTCATCGCCGCCTTCGAGCCCTGGTAGCCGAGCGGGCCGCACCAGAGCGGGTGGCTCGCGGGGAAGGCGTCGTTGCGCAGGTAACCGGTGACGACCGGCGCGCCGAGGCGCTCGGCCAGCGCCTTGCATTCCTCGACCGCGTCGCCCATGACGACGCCACCGCCGGCCAGAATGACCGGGAATTTCGCCTTGGCGAGCAGCTCGGCCGCGTCGTTCAGGCTCTTCTCGCCGCCGGCGCCGCGCTCGACGCGCATCGGCTTCGGGATCTCGACGGTGATCTCGCCGTAGAAATAGTCGCGCGGAATGTTGAGCTGGGTCGGGCCCATCTCGGAAATGGCGCGGTCGAAGCAGCGCGCCGTGTACTCGGCCATGCGCTTCGGGTTGTTGACATGGCCCTGGTACTTGGTGAACTCCTGGAACATCGGCAGCTGGTTGGCTTCCTGGAAGCCGCCGAGGCCCATGCCCATGGTGCCGGTCTCGGGCGTGATCATCACCACCGGGCTGTGCGCCCAGTAGGCGGCGGCGATCGCGGTGACGCAGTTGCTGATGCCGGGGCCGTTCTGGCCGATGACGACGCCGTGCCGGCCGGAGACGCGGGCATAGCCGTCGGCCATGTGGCCGGCACCCTGTTCGTGCACGACGGGGACGAGGCGAATGCCGGCGGGCGCGAAGATATCCATCGCGTCCATGAAGGCCGAGCCCATGATGCCGAAGATGTCGGTCACGCCGTTGGCGACCATGGTCTCGACGAAGGCCTCGGAAGGCGTCATCTTCTGCACGCCCTGGACGGCGTGGCGGGTTTCGGGAGCGGCGGGAATCGGATCTCGGTTCATGGTCTTTCCTGTCGGGGTGCGTCTGCGAATGATAGGCAGGCGGCCTCGTCCGGTCAAACACTTTATTCTGAAAATGGAACGCCCTGTACGAAATATCGGAACATCGATATGATCAGGGCACCATGAAGATCGTCCCTGTTTCACTGCCCGAGGTCGCCGCGCTCGACGGCGACACGCCGACGCTGCGCCTGTTCGCGCTGCTCGAAGTCATCGCCTCGAAAGACCAGCTGTTCTCGTTGCAGGCGCTGGTCGAGGCCACCGGCCTGCCCAAGCCGACATTGCACCGCATGCTGCAGCAGCTCGAAAGCGCCAACCTGCTGCAACGCGAAGGCGACGGCCGCCACTACAGCACCGGCGTGCGCCTGCGCCGTCTGGCCGAGAACCTGCTGATGAACGACAGCCACCACGGCGCCCGTCACGCGGTGCTGCGTCATCTCGTCGAGCAGATCGGCGAGAGCTGCAACATCACGACGCTGTCGGGCAGCGAAGTCGTCTATCTCGACCGCGTCGAGACCGCGGCGCCGCTGCGCTTTTATCTGCACCCCGGCTCGCGCGTACCGGTGCATTGCTCGGCTAGCGGCAAGGTGTTCCTGGCGCAGATGACCGAAGCGCAGCGCAAGCGCCTGCTCGCGCACGCGCCGCTCGAACGCTGCACTCCCAACACCCTCACCGACAACGCCAAGCTGGAGCGCGAGTTGAAGCGGGTGCAACGCGACGGGTTCGCGATCGACGACGAAGAGTTTCTGCCCGGCTTGGTCTGCCTGGCGGTGCAGGTGCCGGCCGCCGAGGGTGCATCGAACCTCTGCGTCGCGTTGCAGGCGCCCGTGATGCGGTTGACGCCCGCGAAAGCCAAGGCCTTCCTGCCGGCATTGCAACGCGCCGCGGCGGCGCTCGGCGAGATCGATGCCGAGTCGGCATCCGCGCGCCCGCGCAAGCTGGCGGAAGCATGAGCCTTCACCCGATCCACGTCGCCGATGCATCGGCCGACGGCGCCGCGCCAATGCGGCAGGTCGATGTGCGCGAGACCTTCGGCATCGACTCCGACCTGAGCGTGTCGGCGTTCGTCGAGCGCGACGAGCACGTGCCGGAAATCGACTCTGTCTACCGCTTCCAGCGCGAAACCACACTCGCCTTGCTCGCTGGCTTCGCGCACGACCGGCGCGTGCTGGTGCAGGGCCTGCACGGCACCGGCAAGTCGACGCACATCGAGCAGGTGGCGGCGCGGCTCAACTGGCCTTGCCTGCGCGTCAACCTCGACGGCCACATCAGCCGGCTCGATCTCGTCGGCCGCGACGCGGTCGTGCTGCGCGAGGGCAAGCAGGTGACCGAGTTCCAGGAAGGGATCGTGCCGTGGGCGCTGCAGCGGCCGATGGCGCTGGTCTTCGACGAATACGATGCCGGCCGACCCGACGTGATGTTCGTGATCCAGCGGCTGCTCGAGCGCGAAGGCAAGTTCACGCTGCTCGACCAGAACCGGGTGCTCTCGCCGCACCGCTTCTTTCGCCTCTTCGCCACCGCCAACACGGTGGGCCTGGGCAACCTCAACGGCCTCTATCACGGCTCGCAGCGTCTCAACCACGCGCAGATCGACCGCTGGAACATCGTCGCGCAGCTCAACTACCTGCCCGCCGAAGAAGAGATCAGGATCGTGCAGGCCCGCGTGCCGGCGCTTGCCACAGACGAAGGTCATGCTCTCGTCGCGAAGATGGTCGAGACGGCGGCGTTGACCCGCAAGGGCTTCGCCGCCGGCGACCTCTCTACGCTGATGTCGCCGCGGACTGTCATCACCTGGGCCGAGAACCTCGCCCTGTTCGGCGACATCGGAACCGCGTTCCGCTTCTCCTTCGTCAACAAGTGCGACGACGCGGAGCGACCGGTCGTTGCTGAATACTTCCAGCGCTGCTTCGATCGGGAGCTCGATCTGCCGTGAACGAAGTGCAGGCGGCGGCACGCTTGCAGGAACGCGTCGAGGACCTCTGCGCCGCGTCGATCCGCGCGCTCACCGGGCAGGCCGAGTTGCGCTTTCGCGGCCGCCGCCTGCATCGCGGCGCGATGCGCCTGCCGTTGTTCGCGCCGCACCTGCATCCTTCGCTGGAGCGCGACGACTTTGCTTCGTTCCGTGGCGCGGCCGACGGCCTGGCCTTGCGCCTGACGCTGTCCGATGCGCCCCTGCATGCCTCGCTGGCGCCGATCGATGCGATCGAGCGGCTGCTTTTCGACTGGCTCGAGCAGTTCCGCGTCGAGTCGCTGGCGCCCGAGCGTCTTCCAGGTATCGCGCGCAACCTGCGCCATCGCCATGAAGCCTGGTCGCTCGGCTTTCACGACGCCGGTCATGCCGACTCGGCGCGCGGCCTCCTGCTCTACACGCTGGCCCAGGTGGCGCGGGCTCGCGTCATGGCGGAGCCGGTCGTCGAAGCCACCGAGGATCGCATCGAGGCCACCCGTTTTGCCCTGGCACCGCGCATCGGTCACGCGCTCGCGGGCCTGCGCCGTTCGCGCCACGATCAGCGTGCCTATGCAGCGCATGCGCTGAGCATCGCGGCCACGGTGGCGGCCATGCTGCGCGACGCCGGTGTCGCGAGCGAGGCCGAAGCGTCGGCGGATTCGCCGCGCGATGACGATGCGCGTTCGGTCTTCGGCCTGTTGATGGAGGACGACGACCAGGGAACGACCGGCGAACGCTTCGCCGTCGCCGTCTCGGGCCGCAGCCTGGCGCTCGACGAGGCGGCCGGACGCTATCGCGTCTTCAGCACCGCCTACGACCGCGAAACCGAGGCGGCGAGGCTGGCCCGCGTCGAGGTTCTTGCCGCGCACCGCGCGCAGCTCGATCGCCGCAT
>JALYSL010000262.1 GCA_030854825.1 Pseudomonadota bacterium | reverse complement strand
GGCCGCGCCGAGATGTCGGCGTTCATGCAGCAGGCCGGCTTCGCCTACAAGATGTCGTCGGAGAAGGCGTATTCCACCGACTCGAACATGCTCGGCGCCACGCACGAAGCCAAGGACCTCGAGCAGCTGACGAGCGGTGTCACCATCGTCGAGCCGATTATGGGCACGGCGTTCTGGCGCGACCAGGTGAGCGTGAAGCGCGAGTCGGTGGCGGTACGCTTCGACGAAGGGCGGCCGGTGGCGCTCAACGGCGTCGAGCAGCCGAACCTCGTCGAGCTGATTCTCGAAGCCAATCGCATCGGCGGCCGGCACGGCCTGGGCATGAGCGACCAGATCGAAAACCGCATCATCGAAGCGAAGAGCCGCGGCATCTACGAAGCACCCGGCCTGGCGCTGCTCTTCATTGCCTACGAGCGGCTCATCACCGGCATCCACAACGAAGACACGATCGAGCAGTACCGCGACAACGGCCGCCGCCTCGGCCGGCTCCTCTACCAGGGCCGCTGGTTCGACCCGCAGTCGATCATGCTGCGCGAGACGGCCGAGCGCTGGGTGGCGCGAGCGATCACCGGCGAGGTGACGATCGAGCTGCGCCGCGGCAACGACTACTCGATCATGAACACGGTGTCGCCGAATCTCTCGTACAAGCCGGAGCGGCTGACGATGGAAAAGGGCGAGTCGAGCTTCTCGCCGCAGGACCGGATCGGTCAGCTGACCATGCGCAACCTCGATATCGCCGACACCCGCGAAAAGCTGATCACCTATGCCAAGGCAGGCTTGCTGTCGGTGCAGGGCGGCGCGGCTTTGCCGCAGATCAAAAGCAGCAAGCCGTCCGATGGTTCCTAGCGGCGAGCGCAAGTCGCCCTTTTGGGAAGGCTTGCTCGGAGCGGTCTGGTAGCGGAAGAAAGAGTGGCGTCTGGGAATGGACCTTCGACTTCGAGTCGTTCGCGTTCGAATTCCATCTCCTGATCGGATCGAAGTCGAAGCCGCTGGCGAGCGCGAAGATGAACGTGATCGAGATGGTCAATCGCAAGGCCATCCTCGACAACCTGCGTAACGGGACCAGCCTCGTCACGCAAGGCGAAATCGACGCGTACTTCAAGACGGCAAAGGAGCGAGCCGAGAAGAGCTCGGAGATCAAGAAGATCGACAAGGAAATTCGGGACGAGCTGGACGGCATCGACAGCGACACCAGGTTCGTTGCCGGCCTCGCAAAATCGGTCGAGGCCCTGGACCGTGGTCAACGCCAGATGGACCTGATGCCTGTCGGCGACAAGATGAGACTCGGCGGCTACGAAGTTCCTGCACAGCCTCGACGGCGACTTTCAGGTTTACGGATTGATGACCTATTTCGCGAAGGACTCGAAGGAGCTTTTGAACTTCCCGTCAGCGATTGCCGAGAAGTTGCGCCGGGACTATGCCGACGGCAGGCGCAAACCCGACTCCACGGCCGCACGCAAAATCGTCGTCGGAGTCATCGACAACAAGATCATGCCCGCCTACCGCAAGAGCATGTCCGACGGATCTGCCGAATCCATCAAGAAGCATCGCGCGAATATCGTCGCCGTCCAGGCCAAACGCGCCGAGGAGCTGGCCCAGCACTGAACGGGGATCAGACGACAACGGGTTCGTGCTCGAGCCGAATGCCGAATCGCCCGTAGACGCTTTCCTGGATGGCGAGGGCCAGCGTCATCACTTCCGAGCCGATCGCCGAGCCGCGATTGACGAGCACCAGGGCCTGCTTCTCGTAGACGCCGGCCTGGCCGACCGTCTTTCCCTTCCAGCCGCAGGCGTCGATCATCCAGGCAGCGGCGAGCTTGACGCTGCCGTCGGGCATCGGGTAGTGCACGATCTCGGGGTCGCGGCCGATGATGTCGCGGCACTGCTCGGGCGTGACGACCGGATTCTTGAAGAAGCTGCCGGCGTTGCCGATCGCTGCCGGATCCGGCAGCTTGGCGCGGCGTATCGAGCTGACCCAGTCGTAGATCCGTCGCGGTGACGGCGTGAGATCGCCGCTCTCGATCATCTTCCTTTGCAGTTCGAGATAGCCGAGTACCGGTTGCCAGGGCCTGGGCAGGCGAAATCGCACGCGCGTGATCAGGCTGCGCCCGGCGAGCGAATGCTTGAAGACGCTGTCGCGATAGGCGAAGGCGCAGATTTGGGGACCGAGAACGACGCTGCGGCCGGTAACGAGATCGACGGCGTCGAGCGACTCGAACCGGTCCTGCAGCTCGACGCCGTAGGCGCCAATGTTCTGCACCGGCGCGGCGCCGACGCTGCCCGGGATCAGGCCGAGGTTCTCCAGCCCCGGGCAGCCGGCGTCGAGCGTGAACTCCACCAGCTCGTTCCAGCTCTCGCCGGCGCCGGCTTCGACGATCCAGGCGTCGCCGCGCTCCTCGACGACGCACATGCCGCGCACCTCGACCTTGAGCACGATCTGCGGCATGTCGCGGGTCAGGATGATGTTGCTGCCGCCGCCGAGAATGAATTTGGGGGAGCGGCCCAGCTTCGGGTCATCGACGACCCGGCGCACGTCGGCGCCGCTGGCGATTCGCACCAACGTCCGCGCCACCGCCGGCAGGCCGAAGGTGTTGTAGGGCTTGAGACTCACACCCGAGTCGATTTGCATGGGACAATTTTCGCCGATCCCTGAGCGACGCGGCGAACTGCGTCGCCCGCCCAGAAAGCGACAATGCCCAGCTTCGATTCCGTGCTCGAACCCAATCTCGTTGAGGTCAAGAACGCCGTCGAGCAGACGGCCAAGGAGATCGGCACGCGCTTCGACTTCAAGGGCTCGTCATCACGCGTCGAGCTGAAGGAGAAGGAAATCACGCTCTATGCCGACAGCGATTTCCAGATCGGCCAGGTCGTCGATATCCTGCTCGCCAAGCTGACCAAGCGCAACGTCGACGCGCGCTTTCTCGACCGCAGCGCCAAGATCGAGAAGATCGGCGGCGACAAGGTCAAGCAGCTCGTCGTCGTCAAGAGCGGCATCGACACCGAGACGGCGAAAAAGCTGCAAACCTTCGTGAAGCAGAGCAAGCTCAAGGTCCAGGCCTCGATCCAGGGCGACACCGTGCGCATCACCGGCGCCAAGCGCGACGATCTGCAGACGGCGATGGCGCTGATCCGCAAGGAGATCGCCGACCAGCCGCTGTCGTTCACGAACTTCCGTGATTGACCTTCGCTACGTTCTCTTCGCTGCGGCCCTGTCGGGCTGCGCCGGCGTCGCCTCGGCGCAAACCGTCTCGCTGGGCGGCAGCCTCGGCAGCCGCGCCCTGCTCATCATCGACGGCAAGGCGAAGAACGTCGCGCTCGGCAGCACCGTCGATGGCGTCAAGCTGCTTAGCGTCAGCGGCAACGACGCGGTCGTCGAAGTGCAGGGCAAGCGCGTCGCCTTGCAGCTCGGGGGTGCGCCCATCAACCTCGGCGGCGCGGCAAGCGGTGGCACCGGGCAACAGATCAAGCTGACGGCGCAGAGCGGTGGCCATTTCCTCACCTCCGGGACGATCAACGGCAGGACAGTGAACTTCGTCGTCGACACCGGCGCCACGAATGTCGTGCTCAGCGCCGCCGAAGCCGATCGAATCGGCCTCGAGTACAAGAACGGCCCGCTCACCTACAGCAGCACGGCCAACGGCATGATCGTCGCATACCGGGTGCGCCTGGCCTCGATCCGGATCGGCGACGTGCAGGTCTACGACGTCGAGGCGACAGTGGTGCCGGCCTCGATGCCCTTCGTGCTGCTCGGCAACAGCTATCTGCAGCGCTTTCAGATGCGCCGCGAGAACGACCTGCTGACGCTCGACAAGCGCAACTGACGAACGCGGACCGCGGGCCGGCTGTCACGACGCTGACAGACCGAATCGCACGGTCGTGCTAAAAACCGCGCTTAGCTCTTCGCCGCGGGCGACCCGGAGACATCGATGGACCTCAGCTTCACGCCCGACGAGCAGGCCTTTCGCGAAAAGATCCGCGGCTGGGTTGCCCAGAACCTGCCCAAGGAAATCAGCGACAAGGTGAGGAATTCGATTCGCCTGACCCGCGACGACATGCAGCGCTGGGCCAAGATCCTCGGCAAGAACGGCTGGCTCGGCTGGGCTTGGCCGAAGGAGTTCGGCGGCCCCGGCTGGAACGCGATCCAGAAGCACCTGTTCGAGGAAGAGACGGCGCTCGCCGGTGCGCCTCGCGTCATTCCGTTCGGGCCGGTGATGGTGGCCCCGGTGATCATGGCCTTCGGCACGCCCGAGCAGCAGAAGCGCTTCCTGCCCGGCATCGCCAGCGGCGAAGTCTGGTGGAGCCAGGGCTACAGCGAGCCGGGCTCGGGGTCGGACCTCGCCTCGCTGAAGACCAAGGCCGAACGGCGCGGCGACAAATACATCGTCAACGGCCAGAAAACCTGGACCACGCTCGGCCAGTACGGCGACTGGATCTTCTGCCTGGTGCGAACCTCGAGCGACGGCAAGCCGCAGACGGGCATCAGCTTTCTCCTCATCGACATGAAGAGCCCCGGCGTGACGGTGCGGCCGATCATCACGATGGACGGCGAGCACGAAGTCAATGAGGTCTGGTTCGACAACGTCGAGGTGCCGGCCGACCAGCTCATCGGCGAGGAGAACAAGGGCTGGACCTACGCCAAGCACCTGCTCGCCCACGAGCGCACCAACATCGCCGACGTCAACCGCGCCAAGCGCGAGCTCGAACGGGTCAAGCGCATCGCCAAGGCCGAAGGCGTCTGGGACGATCCGCGCTTTCGCGACGAGATCGCCCGTCTCGAGGTCGACGTCATCGCTCTCGAGATGATGGTGCTGCGCGTGCTCTCGGCGGAAAAGAGCGGCAAGCAGAGTCTCGACGTCGCCGGCTTACTGAAGATCCGCGGCAGCGAGATCCAGCAGCGCTACACCGAGCTCATGATGCTGGCCGCCGGGCCGGCCGCCGTGCCGCTGAGGAAAGAAGCGATGGATGCCGGCTGGCAGGCCGAGCACGCCGGCGCTTCCTTCGTGGCACCGCTCGCCGCAACCTACTTCAACATGCGCAAGACGACGATCTACGGCGGCAGCAACGAGGTTCAGCGGAACATCGTCGCCCAGACCGTGCTCGGGAGCTGACATGAACTTCGATTTCAGCGACGACCAGGAAATGCTGCGCGACTCGGTGCGCAAATGGGTCGAGAAGAGCTACGACTTCGAACGCCGTCGGGCCATCGTCAAGGCCGGTGGCTTTTCGGCCGAGGCATGGCGGGGCCTGGCCGATCTCGGGCTGCTCGGCCTGCAGGTTCCCGAAGCGCAGGGCGGCATGGGTTTCGGCGCGGTCGATGCCATGGTCGTGATGGAAGAGCTCGGCCGCGGCCTGGTACTCGAGCCCTACGCGGCCGTCGCCCTGGTCGCAACCCATCTGCTGCAGGCCGGCAAGGCGACGTCTTCGGCGGCGCTCTGGCTCGAGGGCATCGCTCGCGGCCGGCCCGGCGTGGCTCTCGCGCAGGAAGAGCGGCATTCGCGCTACCGGCTGGGGCAGGTGCAGACCCGGGCGCAGGAAAGCGGCGGCAGCTGGCACCTGAGCGGAACCAAGATCATGGTTCCGGCCGGTGGCGAAGCCGGCGCCTTCATCGTTTCCGCCCGAACTCGCGGGACCGACGACGACGCGAACGGCGTCGCCCTCTTCCTCGTCTCGAAAGGCGAACCCGGCATCGAGCTCACGTCCTACCCGACGCAGGACGGCGCCACCGCCGCCGATCTGGTGCTGGCCAACGCAACCGGCATCGAGCTGCTCGCTGCCGGCGACGCCATGCCGGCGCTCGAGCACGCGATCGACATCGGCATCGCCGCCCTCTGCGCCGAAGCCGTCGGGGCGATGGAAAAGCTGGTGGCGCTGACCGTCGAGTACATGAATACGAGAAAACAATTCGGCGTGCCGATCGCGACCTTCCAGGCCCTTCGCCATCGCATGGCCGACGTCAAGATGCAGCTCGAGCTGGCGCGCTCGATGAGCTACTACGCGGCGCTCAAGCTCGGTGAGCCACCCTCGTCGCGCCGGCGCGCGATCTCGCAGGCCAAGGTGCAGCTCGGCCAATCGATGCGCTTCGTCGGCCAGCAGTGCATCCAGCTGCACGGCGGCATCGGCGTGACCGACGAATACGCCGCGAGCCACTACTTCAAGCGGCTCACGGTGATTGAGATGAGCTTCGGCGACACGATGTTCCATCTCGGCGAGGTGTCGGCGCGCATGCAAGACACGGCCGGCGTCTTCGCCTGACCGTGCACAGGCAGGCAGCGATCGTCCGATGACATTCGGATTGACCGCCGTCGCCGGCCTGTCGGTCGGCCACTTCACCGACCCCCGCCGGCCGACCGGCTGCACCGTCGTGCTCGCCGCGGGCGGCGCCGTCTGCGGCGTCGACGTGCGCGGCGCCGCAC
>JALYSL010000238.1 GCA_030854825.1 Pseudomonadota bacterium | reverse complement strand
GGCCGCGCAGCAGCGCCGCCGCGTCGAAGGCGACGATGCGGCGTTCTTCCTGGCCCGCGTGCAAACGCGCCAGATCGGTCACGTCGTCCAGCAGCCGATGCAGGGCGCGGATGTTGTTGCGCAGCAGGCCGAGAAAATCGGTGCGTCGGTCAGGTGGGAGCTCGGCCAGGGTCAGGCCATGAGCGACGTTGGAGACGACGCCGAGATTGCCGCGAAGATCGTGCGCCGCCTGCCGCCACAACTCTGCCTGGCGCCGTTCCATGGCGCGCAGGCCATGCAGCGCCTGCTCGAGGTCCTGAACCGTCCCTGCGGCCTCCAGCCGTTCGAGCTGGAAATACTGCGCCGCGCTTTCGCTGGTGGCGTCGCCGATACAGGTGGCGAGCGTCAAGCGCGCGTGTGCCTGAACTTCGGCCAGGACTCCGGTCGCCGTGGCGAAATAGCGCTCCAGTTCGGCGACGAGGCAGCCGTGCAGCGCCGCCCATTCGCGGGTCACCTCGTGCAGGTCGTAGCCCTGCTGCCAGCGCTGCAGGCCGTGCGCTTCGGCGTTGTGCACCTCGTCGGCGGCAGCACGGGCGGCGCCGGCTTCACCCGGCATCGCCGCCAGCGTCCGCGCCAGCGAGTCGAGCCACTGCGGCAGATGGTCGACCAGCTGGGCGCGCGGCAGCGACGCATTGGTGCTGAGCTTCGGGTCGGCCGCGATCGCCGTCCGCCAGGCCGCGACGAGCGCAGGAATCCGGCTCTTGAGATTCGCTCCCAGCGCGACCCGCTGCGCCTCGACACCGTCGCCTTGCACCACCGCGCCTCCGAGAGCCGTCGCAACGGAATCGATTGTCGCAGCCGCCGAACGCTGCAAAAAGACCCTAGGCCTGCGTTCGCACCGACGCTTCACGGGCCCATTGCCGCGTCGATGCCGCGGCAATGAAGGCGCGCAGGTCCTGGGCATCGACGACACCGCCATCGGGAGCGACACCGGCCACCTGCAACAGGCTTTGGCCGCCGCGGTCGATCGCGATGGCCTTGAGGTGGCCGAAGGCGTCGCTCACGAAATCGATCGCCGCGCCTTCATGGGCCAGCTTCTGCGCCGCGGCTTCGGACAGGATGATGGCCACGGCATCGAAGACGACCGAAGGCGTGCCGGCAAGCTGGCCATCGGCGGCCAGTCGCGAACCGTCGGCGAGCTTCACGCCGCCGATCTTCGGCGCGACGATTTTCACGCTGGCACCGGCATCGATTGCGGCCCGCTTCAGCGACGCGATTCGCGCTCCGTCGGATCCGTCGGCGACGAGAATGCCGACGGCACGGCCTTGCAGCGTCGCCTTCATCTTGCCGATGATCTGCAGGGCCGGCGAGGCGTTCATGTCCTGCACGGAAGCCGCCGCGGGCGGCGCCTCCGGCAAGGTGTCGATGCCCAGCCCGTCGGCGACGCGCCGGGCCAGGCCTTCGTCGATGTGGCGCAAGTGGCCGACCATCGCTTCGCGAATGCGCAAGGTGTCGACCTTCGACAGCTCGAAGACCAGCGCCGAAGCGATGTGGGCCTGCTCGGGCGAGGACTGGCTGCGGTAGAAAAGACGGCCCTGGCTGTAGTGATCGGCAAATGATTCCGAGCGGACGCGGCCGCGCTCGCCGTTCTCGGCACCGGCAAAGCTGCGAAAGCCCCGCGCCGCATTCTCGCGGGCCGAATCAGCCGCCAGCGAGCTCGGCTCGTAGTTGACGCGGCCCTTCGGCTGCGCCATCTGCATGTGGCCGTCGCGTTGCTGGTTGGCGAACGGGCACTTCGGCGCGTTGACCGGAATCTGATGGAAGTTCGGCGAGCCGAGGCGCGACAGCTGCGTGTCGAGATAGGAGAAGAGGCGGCCCTGCAGCAGCGGGTCGTTCGAGAAGTCGATGCCCGGCACCAGGTGCGACGGACAGAACGCGACCTGTTCGGTCTCGGCGAAGAAATTGTCGGGCCAGCGGTCGAGCACCATCCGGCCCACCACCTTCAGTGGCACGAGCTCCTCGGGAATCAGCTTGGTCGCATCGAGATGGTCGAACGGGAAACCGTCGGCCTCTTGCTGCGTGAAGAGCTGGACCGCGAATTCCCATTCCGGAAAGGCGCCCGACTCGACCGCTTCGAACATGTCGCGTCGATGGAAATCCGGGTCGGCCCCGGCGATCTTGACGGTCTCGTCCCAGATCGTCGATTGCAGGCCCAGCTTGGGCCGCCAGTGGAATTTCACGAAGGTCGACTTGCCTTCGGCGTTGACCAGCCGGAAGCTGTGGATGCCGAAGCCTTCCATCATGCGCAGCGAGCGGGGCAGGGTGCGATCCGACATGATCCACATCACCATGTGCATCGATTCGGGCGTCAGCGAGATGTAGTCCCAGAAGGTGTCGTGGGCTGTCGCGGCCTGCGGGAAGCCGCGGTCGGGCTCCATCTTCACGGCGTGGACGAGGTCGGGAAACTTGATCGCGTCCTGGATGAAGAAGACCGGAATGTTGTTGCCGACGAGATCCCAGTTGCCTTCTTTGGTATAGAGCTTGACGGCGAAGCCGCGCGCGTCGCGCGGCGTGTCGACCGAGCCGGCGCCGCCCGCCACCGTGGAAAAGCGCGTGAAGAGGGGCGTGCGCTCGCCGACCTCGGCGAGGATCTTCGCCGTCGTGTACTCGGCCAGCGACGCGGTCAGCTCGAAGAAGCCGTGCACCCCGGTGCCGCGGGCGTGGACGATGCGCTCGGGAATTCGCTCGTGGTCGAAGTGGGTGATCTTCTCGCGCAGGATGAAGTCTTCGAGCAGCGTCGGGCCGCGCCCGTTGGCGCGCAGCGAGTTCTGGTTGTCGGAGATCGGCGTACCCTGGTTGGTGGTCAGCGGCGGGTGATCGCCACCGGCCGTCTGATGCAGCTCGCCGCCGGGTGCCAGCTCGGTGCCGGCGAAGGGCGTGCTCGACGTGACGCGCGCCGAAGCCGGCGCCTTCTTCGTTTTCTTGCTCATCGGTGGGCTTTCAATCGACGCGCACCGGGACGGTCCGCAGACCGTGCAACAGGCAAGCGATATGCCGATGCAGCGACCGGCCCCCTATGACTGAATTCGCTCGAAGCTATGTCACCGGGGCGGGATTGAAGAGCACAAGCGCGTTCGCGAGATGATGCTTCTCGGCCCAGGTGCGGCGCCCGCTCGCCACGTCGAGCACGAGCTGGAACAGCTCGCGGCCGGTTTCCTCGATCGTCGCCGTGCCCTCGGCGATGCGGCCGGCGTCGAGATCCATCAGGTCGTGCCAGCGCCGAGCCAGCGACGAGTTGGTCGCGACCTTGATCACCGGCACCTGGGCCAGGCCGTACGGCGTGCCGCGACCCGTCGTGAAGATGTGCACGTTCATGCCGGCGGCAAGCTGCAAGGTGCCGCAGATGAAATCGCTCGCCGGCGTCGCCGCGTAGACGAGGCCGCGTTCGATGCCCCGGTCGCGCAGGCTCTCGCCCGGCGACAGCACGCCGCTGATCGGGCTCGCTCCCGACTTGACGATCGAGCCCATCGCCTTCTCGACGATGTTGGACAGGCCCCCGGCCTTGTTGCCCGGCGTCGTGTTGGCGCTGCGATCGGCGCCGCCGCGGCCGAGGTAGGCGTCGTACCAGGCCATCTCGCGGATCATCGCTTCGGCCACCTCGGGGGACGAGGCGCGCGCGGTGAGCTGGTCGATGCCGTCGCGCACCTCGGTCGTCTCAGAGAACATCACGGTGGCACCGGCGCGCACCAGCAGGTCGGTGCAGACGCCGACCGCCGGGTTCGCCGTGGCGCCCGAGAACGCGTCGCTGCCGCCGCAC
>JALYSL010000189.1 GCA_030854825.1 Pseudomonadota bacterium | reverse complement strand
GTTCTGGCGCACTTTTTTCCTGCTCGCGTTGCTGCTCGCCAGCGGCGTCTTCGCCTGGGTCCAGACCTTCCGCGCCCTCGAGTTCGAGCCGCGCGCGGTGCAGGCGGCGCAGCAGATCGCCAGCCTCGTCAACCTGACGCGCTCGGCCCTGCTGGCCACCGACGGCATCAACCGCATCGCCATCATCAAGAGCGTGTCCACGCTCGAGTCCGTCAAGCTCACGCCACGCGAGCCGGGCGACAAGTGGGAGCCCTTCGAGATCGACCGCTTCCAGCGCGTCATCGAGCGCGAGCTGCGCGACCAGCTCGGGCCCGACACCATCGTCGCCAGCTCGATGAACGGAACGCCGGGCCTCTGGGTCGGCTTCTCGATCGCACGCGATTCGTTCTGGCTCAAGGTCGACCCGACCCGCCTCGGCCCGATGTCGGGCAGCACGATCGCGCTCTGGGTCTCGATCGCCCTGCTCGCCACCGTGCTGGGCTCGGCCGGCATCGCGCGCCTCATCAACCGGCCGCTCAAGGACCTCTCGTTCGCCGCCAGCCGGATCCGCGAGGGCGAGTACGACTCGCGCCTCGACGAGACGACGATGACGAGCGAGATCCGCCAGGTCAACATGGGCTTCAACCGGATGGCGCGCGAGCTCGCCAAGGTCGAGCAGGACCGGGCCGTGATGCTGGCCGGTATCTCGCACGACCTGCGCACGCCGCTCTCGCGCCTGCGCCTCGAGGCCGAGATGAGCGTCCAGGACGAAGAAGCCAAGAGCAACATGGCGATGGACATCGACCAGCTCGACGCGATCATCGACAAGTTCATGGACTACGCGCGGCCCGGCGAAGTCAAGTTGGTGCCGGTCAACCTGCTCGCAGTGGTCGAACGCGAGATGGGCGCCTTCCGCGACACCAGCCAGATCCGGATTCAGTCGAAGGTCGCACCCGATACGAAGGTCCTCGCCGACGACGTCGAGCTCGGTCGCGTCCTGCAGAACCTGTTCGAGAATGCGCGCCGCTACGGCCGCTCGACCGAGACCGGCATCGCTCGCGTCGTGGTCAGCTTCGCGCGCACCGGGCCGTGGGTGATCATCACCGTGCGCGACCAGCCCGCTGTCGGGCGCGTTCGCGAGCTCGAAGCTGCCGCCCATGCGCTGCACCGCCTTTTCGACGATCGCCAGGCCGAGCCCCGCCCCGGTGGCAGCGGTGCGGGCGGCGTCGCCGCGGAAGAACGGCGTTGTCAACTGCGCCAGTTTGTGCGGATCGGCGCCCTGGCCGAAGTCGCGCACCGTCAGGATCACCAATGGCCCGGTGCGGGCGTAGCTGACGAGCACCCGGGCGATGCCGGTGTCGGTCGATCGGCCGTAGCGGCGCGCATTCTCGAACAGGTTCTGCAGCACACGGCCGAGTTCGATCTCGTCGGCCATCACCTTGGTGTCGATCGCGACGCGCGACGTGATGCGGATCTGGCTGGGGTCGCGGAACGCCGCCATCTCGCGGTCGACGACGCTGCTCAGGTGCACCGGCGACAGCTTGCTCTGGCCGGGACGCGCATAGTCCATGAACTTGTCGATGATCGCGTCGAGCTGGTCGATGTCGAGCGCCATGTTCTGCTTGGCCTCTTCGTCCTTCACGCTCATCTCGGCCTCTAGGCGCAGCCGGGCGAGTGGCGTGCGCAGGTCGTGCGAGATGCCGGCGAGCATCACCGCGCGGTCCTGCTCGACCTTCGCAAGCTCGCGCGCCATCCGGTTGAAGCCCATGTTGACCTGGCGGATCTCGCTGGTCAGCGTGTTCTCGTCGAGGCGCGAATCGAACTCGCCCTCGCGAATCCGGCTGGCGGCGAACGAGAGTTCCTTCAGCGGCTGGTTGATGAGCCTGGCGATCGTGGTCGAGCCGAGCACGGTGGCGAGCAGCGCGATGCTGACCCACAGAGTGATCGTGTTCCACGACATCGGGCCTTCGCGCGTCGGGTCGGCCTGCAGCCAGTACGGGTCCTTCTCGATCGAGAAGCCGACCCACAGGCCGGGCGATCCGTTCACCGAGCTCGCCACCAGCGTGTCGGGGCCGAGCTGCGAACGAAGTTCATGGCCGATCGCGCGCGAGATGCGGTCGACTTCGTAGGCCTCCCATTTGTCGCCCGGCTCGCGCGGCGCCAGCTTCAGCGATTCCTGGTTCGAGATTCCCTTGACCAGCGCGACGCGGTTGATGCCGTCGCTCGACAGCAGCGCGGCGCGCGCGAGCTTCACGAGGCTGGCGATCTGCTGCGCGGCCTGCGTCGCGCGCGGCTCGAACTCGAGTGCGCGAAAGGTCTGGGTCCAGGCCACGACGCCGCTCGCGAGCAGCAGCGCGATCAGGAAAAAGGTGCGCCAGAACAGGCTGAGCGCGACGTGTTGCGGAGTCATCGATAGTGCAGGCTAACCGAACAAGAAAATGGCCCCCGAAGGAGCCGCGCTGCGCGATCGTGCGGTTCAGGGGGCACCGTCCGGCACGAACACGTAGCCCACGCCCCAGACGGTCTGGATGTAGCGCGGCTGCGCCGGGTCGGGCTCGATCATCTTGCGCAAGCGCGAGATCTGCACATCGAGGCTGCGGTCGAAGGGTTCGAACTCGCGACCGCGGGCGAGTTGCGCGAGCTTGTCGCGAGACAGCGGCTGGCGCGGATGCCGCACCAGCGCCTTCAGCATCGAGAATTCGCCGGTGGTCAGCGCGATCTGATCGCCTTCCTTCGACAGGCGGCGCAACGCGAGGTCGAACTCGAACGGCCCGAAGCTCACCGTCTGCGCCTCGAGCGCCGGCGCGCCCGGTGCCTCGAGGGTCGGGCGGCGCCGCAGCACCGCATGAATGCGCGCGAGCAGCTCGCGCGGGTTGAACGGCTTGGGAAGGTAGTCGTCGGCGCCGACTTCGAGGCCGACGATGCGGTCGACGTCCTCGACCTTCGCGGTCAGCATGATGATCGGCGTCACGTCGTTCGCGGCGCGCAGACGGCGGCAGATCGACAGCCCGTCCTCGCCGGGCAACATCAGGTCGAGGACGATCAGGTGCACCGTCTCGCGGGTCAGCAACCGGTTCAGCGCCTTCGCGTCCTCGGCCAGCAGAACTTCGAAACCCTCCTGCGTCAGGTAGCGGCGCAGCAGGTCGCGGATGCGCGCGTCGTCGTCGACGACGACAATCCGATCCGGGCGCGGGGTGGCAGCGGTACTCATGCATGAACTCCAAACTTGTAACAGCGGCGATTCTGGCGGCGATTGCGCACCGAATTGGCCGCCCTGACCAGCTGTTACAACTCTGGCGACGCAGCGCGCCGTCCCGGTCGCGCGCATCGAACGTATAACGCTGAATCCGTGATGTACCGGACACTTTCGCCCGCCACGCACGCCCACCGCAGAGAAAGACCGACGATGCTTTTCCGATCCGCGCGTTCGCTCGCCGCATGGTGCATCGCGCTCGTCGCCCCGCTCGGGTGGGCGGCCGACAATCCGCCGCCGCCTCAGGGGGTCGTGAGCCTGTCGAGCAGCGCCAGCATCGAAGTCACGAAAGACCTGCTGAGCGTGACCTTCAACACCACGCGCGAGGGGCTCGACGCGGCCGGCGTGCAGTCGCAGCTGAAGCAGGCGCTCGATGCGGCCTTGAACGAGGCGAAGAAGGCCGTGCGACCGGGGCAGGTCGAGGTCCACACCGGCAACTTCTCGCTGGCGCCGCGCTACACCGGCAAGGGCGGCGTCAGCGGCTGGCAAGGCAGCGCCGAGTTGATCGTCGAGGGTCGCGACATGCAGGCCATCGGCCAGCTCAGCGGGCGCATCACGACGCTGACCGTGAATCGCGTCGGCTATAACCTGTCGCGTGAGCTGCGCGAGAAGGCCGAGAGCGAGGTCTCCGCACAGGCGATCGCGCGCTACCGCGCCAAGGCGGCCGAGTACGCGGCCCAGTTCGGCTATTCGGGCTACGCGATCCGCGAAGTCAACGTCAGCAGCAGCGAGCCGGGCCCGCGTCCGCCGGTGATGATGATGCAGGCACGGGCGATGTCGTCAGGCTCCGAAGAGGAGTTGCCGGTCGAACCCGGCAAAGGGACCGTCACCGTGAGCGTCGGCGGAACGGTGCAGATGACGAAGTAGGCGGCAGCGGGCGAGCCTCGGCGATCAGCGCGCCGACCATGCCTTACGATGGTCCACCCATCGCAAGCGAAGCATCAAGATGATCGAACCGCGACTGAATCACGTGCAATGCCTCGATGCCCGTGGCCTGCACCGCATGGCCTACTGGGAATGGGGAGACGCCGCCAACCCGCGCGTGCTGGTGTGCGTGCACGGGCTGGCCCGCCAGGGCCGCGACTTCGACGTGCTGGCGCGCGCGATGCGCGGCGAATACCGCGTGGTCTGCCCCGATGTGGTCGGGCGCGGGCAATCGGATGCGCTCGCCGATCCGAAGGGCTATCAGCTTCCCGCGTACGTCGCCGACATGGTCACGCTGCTGGCGCGGCTCGATGCGCAGACCCTGCATTGGGTCGGCACTTCGATGGGCGGGCTGATCGGGCTGGGGCTCGCGTCGCTCGTGCAGTCGCCGATCAGCCGGCTGGTGCTCAACGACGTCGGCCCGGCGATCCAGTTCGAGG
>JALYSL010000177.1 GCA_030854825.1 Pseudomonadota bacterium | reverse complement strand
TCGTAGAGCGATGCGCGCGTTTGCGCGTCGAGGGTGGTCGAAGCCTTTCGGGCCGCGTCGAGCGTGGCCGGCCAATCTGCAGCGTCAACAAGAGCTTCGACAAAGCCGATCGCCTGCGCCTCGGCTGCGTCGAAGGTGCGTGCCTCATGCAGGATCGCGGCGGCACGCGCCCGGCCGACGAGGTCGGCAAAGCGGCGTGTGCCGAGGACGAGGCCGAATTTCAGGCCGGGCATGCGAAACGTCGTTTCAGGGACAGCGATGCGTTGCCGGCAGCAGGCGATCAGGTCGACGCCTGCACCGAAATTTCGACCATGCACGAGAGCAACCGTCAGGCAAGGTGACCGAGCCACCATGTGCAAAAGCGCCTCGATGCGAACGAAGCGAAGCAGCAGGTCGCCTTCGCTCTGCGTATCGAAGTCGCCGAAGTCGAAGCCGGCGCTGAAGTTCTTCCCCTCGCCACGAAAGACCAGCAACGCGGCTCCGTCACGATGCGCCTCCTCGACGCCGGCGAGCAGCGCGTCGACCAGTTCTGCTGAAAGCGCGTTGCGCTTTTCCGGGCGGTTCAGCGTGAAGGTCCAAGTGGCGCCTGCGCGCTCGATCTTCAGCGGCACGTTCATTGTTTTGCGGCTCCGCCCTGTCGGGCCCGGCGCAGCGGGCCGAGCACCTCGTCGTTGTGCTCGCCGAGCGCCGGCGGACGCAGCCGCACCGGCAAGCCTTCGCCGCAAAGGCGGATCGGTGCCGCGAAGGTGCGCGTCTTTACGCCGTTGGGCAGCTCGAGCGGCTGCACCCACTCCATGTGCTCCACCTGCGGGTCGGAAAGCACCTGCGAGTACGAATTGATCGGCGCGCAAGGGACGCCGGCGGCGCGGAACCGCTCCAGCCAGACGGCTGTCGAAGCCTTCGCAAACTCCGCCTCGAGGAGCACGAGCAGCTCGTCCTGGTGACTTGCGCGCGTGGTGGGCGAAGTGAAACGCTCGTCGGCCAGCAGGTCCGTGCGCCCCATCGTCTCGCACACGGAGCGCCACAGCGCGTTGTTGCCGGCGGCCATGCCGAAGTAGCCATCGGCACTGCGAAACACCCGATATGGCGCATTGCGCGGGTGCGCCGATCCGAGACGGACCGGATCACGGCCGCTGCCGAAATATTCGGAGGTCTGCAAGGCAGCGATGCCGAGCGTGGCGCCGAGCATGGGCACGTCGAGGTGAGTGCCGCGGCCTTCGGCGTCGGCGGTGCGCAGGGCAGCCACGATGCTGAAGGCGCCGTACAGGCCGGCCGCGAAATCGGCCACAGGCACACCGCATTTCACAGGCGCCCCGCCTGGCTCGCCTGTGATGCTCATGATGCCACTCATCGCCTGGACGGTGAGGTCGAAGCCGCCCTCCTGCGAGCGCGGGCCGGTTTGCCC
This sequence comes from Pseudomonadota bacterium, assembly GCA_030854825.1. The sequence continues at coordinate 881 of JALYSL010000177.1, read as the reverse complement.
GTAGGCCGAGATCGAGCAGTAAACGAGACGCGGATTGAGCGCCGACAAGGCCGCGTAACCGAGGCCGAGTCGGTCCATCACGCCGGGTCGGTTGTTCTCGATCAGCACGTGCGCGTCTTCGGCGATTGCGCACAGCAGCGCCACGTCGGCCTCGTTCTTCAGGTTGAGCGTGACCGAGCGCTTGTTGCGGTTGAGCGAGGCGAAGTTCTCGCTGAAGCCGTCGGTGATCGGGGGCCAGCTGCGCAGCGTGTCGCCGCCGTCCGGGTGCTCGACCTTGACTACGTCGGCACCCATGTCGGCGAGGAGCATTCCGCAAAACGGTCCGGCGGCGACGTTGCAGACCTCGACGACGCGAACGCCTGCCAGCGGCAGGGGGCGGGCGATGCCCACTGTGGAGGATGAAGAGGTGTCTTGGTTCACGGCGCTCATTTCGAAGGATTCAGGCGGCCGTCGGCGCGGCTTCGCGCACCAGGCCGAGATCACGCGACAGGTCGGCGGCGGCGGCGACCACGGCCGGGGCAAAAGCCTTCATGCGCGCGAGACTCAGGCGATCGAGCGGGCCGGAGATGCCGATCGCCGCCACCGGCTTGGCGAAGCCGTTGAACACCGGTGCCGCGACGCCGCCCACGCCTTCGCGCCATTCACCGCGATTGATCGCGTAGCCGAGGCGGGCTGCCTTGGCCAGGTCGGCTTTCAGAGCCCGGAGCTCGACGATGGTGGCCGGCGTGTAACGCTCGAGGCGTCTGGCCGACCGTGCAAGATAGGCCTCGCCTTCTGCGGCGAGGAGCGCCTTGCCGGTGGCCACCGCGTAGGCGGGAGCCCGGCCGCCGACTATCGAATAGGCGCGGATGGGTTGTACGCTGTCGACCTTGTCAATGTAG
>JALYSL010000154.1 GCA_030854825.1 Pseudomonadota bacterium | reverse complement strand
CCAGTCCTGCGCGGTGCGCTGCGTCCAGGTGCCGATGTTCGAGACGAACGTCCCGGCCACCCAGATGCGGTAGTTGCGGATGCGCAGGGATCGGAACGCACCGCTCCTCGACGCGCTCACGACAGAGGCGCCCTGCGCTCCCTGTTCCGCGCGTGGCGCCGCGAGGGCGCCGCGGGTGTCGCTGTCCGGTTTCATGGGCGTGACGAGGATAGTCGCCCTGCGCCGCAGACTTCAGCGGATTCGACGGCTCGATAGGCGCGGCCGGTGCCTTCGTCCAGCAATCTCGGGTGACGGATGGTTGCTCCCTACCGGTCGACTCGCTCCGGCGTGGCAGACTGAACTCGCAAGGTGCGCCGAACAAAGCCAGCGCACCATCATGTCCAGAGGAGATCGCCTTGCCATTCAACCGTTGCGTGCTGCCTTCCGTTGCTGCCTTGGTCGTCGCCGGTTGCGCGACCCAAGGTGCTCCCACGAACAACGCATCTGCCCCACCCGCCGCCATCGCGGCAGCGGCACCTCCCGCCTTCGACGACTACGGTCCGATGCAAAAAGTGAAGTCGCCGGATGGAAAGACCGATGGCGAAGTGATCGGCAGCGTCGCTGCGGGCAGCAAGTTCTCCAAGCTGCAGATCGGAATGCAGATGAACGAAGTCTTGTCGCGGATCGGTGGCCCCGATGGCACCTCGAGCCATGAGACCGGCAAGCGATGGATCCCGTTCTACTTCGGTGGAGACGCTCGAAGAGTCGAAGTCCTCTACAAAGGCGAAGGGTGCCTGACCTATACGGGAGGCAACGCGTGGGGCGGTGGCGATAACCAGCTGATTCGAATCACCGCGACCAAGCGGGTCGATTGCACGGAGTGAACCGGTGCGTCTCGAGCCGCGTCAACGCACCCAGTGGTACACCCGGTGATGATGCCGCTCATGCCCTCTTGGGCGACCGGAGCCTGTCGGATTGCGCCGGCACCGCCTGTCGGTCGCGATCTGCCACCGCCTCGCCCACCGAAAGGTCTAGCGTCGGCCAAGGTTCGTAGATGACGTGACGCCGAGGGCGACGATCACGATCGGCCGAACGAACAGCGTCAGGTTGAACTCGCGCCGCCTGGCGTTCGATATGGCATCTGCGCCGGTGTCGTCGTTGCCAGGCCCGAAAGGATCGGTATCGTCGGACGGCATCACACTGGGTTCGGTATGCGCAAAGGGACGCCATTCCGTCAAGTTCATGCGAATTCCTTTGGTCGTGAGCCGGCTCTTGGGAAGCCTGCCGATGCTATGCGCTGCGCCGAACCGACGCGGCCTGAACGAAAGAGAAAGTCTGGATTGAGGCAGTAGCCGCCGCCGTTGCAAGGAAGACGCAACGAACGTACCGGGCCCGAAACGAGCAATCGTAAGTAGGCGTACCCGGCACAGCCCGGGCAACGAAAAAGTCGCGGCGTGAAGCCGGATTGAAAGTGTCACGGCAGACGGAAGGCCGACGCCGGGGCGCTACCTCGATGGGTCACTTCTGTAACGCCAGGCCACGGCCGGACGACGCTGCCCGTCGGAGGCGCAGGCCAGGACGACAAGCTCCGGGCGCCGGTCTCCTCAACCTCAATGCGGCAGAAGTTGGCGCAGAAACGATTGCAGGCGGGGGCTTTGCGGCCGGTCGAAAAAGTCGTCCGGCGGAGCAGTCTCGATGATCTGCCCTTGATCCATGAAGATCGCGCGGTCGGCGACGCGTCGCGCGAAGCCCATCTCGTGGGTGACGATCAACATGGTCATTCCGTCTCGGGCCAGGCTCTCCATCGTCTGCAGCACTTCGCTCACCATCTCGGGGTCGAGCGAGGCCGTCGGTTCGTCGAACAGCACGACCTGCGGCTGCGTGCACAAGGTGCGTGCGATTGCCACCCGCTGTTGCTGGCCGCCGGAGAGCTGGGCCGGGTACTTGCGCACCTGGTCCATCAGCCCGACACGTTCCAGATAGTGCAGGGCCCGCTCCTCGGCCTCTTTGCGACTGACGCCCGCACCCCAGACCGGCCCGACCGTCAGGTTCTCGAGCACGGTCAGGTGCGGAAACAGGTTGAACTGCTGGAACACCATGCCGACCCGCCGGTTGACGGCGAGTCGTGCAGCGCGGGTCACGTCGTCGGCGCCAACCTCGATGCCGCAGACTCGCAGCAGCCCCTCCTGGAACGGCTCGAGCAGATTGACGATGCGCACCATCGTCGACTTGCCGGAGCCCGACGGGCCGCAGATCAGCACGCGTTCGCCGGCCGCCACCTGCAAGTCGACATCGCGAATCGCGTGATAGGGGCCGTACCACTTGTTGATGCCGGTCATCTGCACGATGGCGCCGGCTGTATCCGGTGGCACGAGTGATCTCGCCGTCATGGTCGCTCGAGTCGATTCATCGCCTGGCTTCCAGTCGCCGGCTGTAGCGCGACAAGCCGTAGCAGATCGCCAGGTAGACAAGGGCGAGGAACACGTGCCCCGAAGTCAGGATGTTCGCCTCGCCGACCCAATCGGGCGACTTGGCACCGTTCTCGACGGCGCCCAGCAGATCGTTGACGCCGATCACCGAAAGCAAGGTGGTCTCCTTGATCACCGCAATCATGATGTTGACGAGCGCCGGCACCACCGCGGTCACGGCCTGCGGCAACACGATGCGACGCAGCGCGGCGAAGTCGCTCAGGCCGACGGTCGTGGCCGCTTCGATCTGACCACGCCCCACCGACTGCAAGCCACCGCGAAAGACTTCGGCGGCCAGTGCCGCGTTGAAGAGCGCGAAGGCGACGAGCGCACGCGTGAAGAGGTCGAGATTGAATCCACTCGGCAGGAACATCGGCAACAGTGTCGCGGCGATGAAGAGCACAGCCAGCAGCGGTACCGAACGCATGGCCTCGACGAACGCGGCGCAGATCCAGCGCAGCACCGGCAGCCGCGAACGGCGCCCAAGAGCCAACGCCAGGCCGATCGGCAACGCCGTGGCAAAAGTCGTCAGGGCAACCACCAGCGTCAGCAACAGCCCGCCCCAGCGCGTGGGCACGACCACCGGCAAAGGGCCGCCGCCGCGAAGCAGGACAAAGAAGGCGATCGGCAGCAACAGGAAGCCGAGCAAGACGTGCTGGATGCTCGCCGCGCGAGCACGCCGAACGACCCACGTCCAGAACAGGCCGAACGCGACGAAGCAGCTCCATGCCCGCCAGAGCTCGGCCGACGGATAGGCGCCCACCGACCACGGTTTCCAGCGCGCAACGATGAACGCCCAGCAGGCGCCGGCGTCGCTCGTGCAGGCATCGCTCGAGGTGCCTTGCCAGTGCGCCTGCAGGATCGCCCATTCAAAGAAGCGCCAGCCGAAAACGACGATCAGCAGGAAGAGCAGCGACGAGAGCATGCCCATCGCCGGCGTCGGAAACCAGCTGCGGTACCAGCGAGTCGGCGCCGCGGTCGAAACGGCGGCCAAGGCGCGCGGCTCAATCATCGCCCGGCGGACGAAGGTGTTCACTTCACCGCACCTCGTGCCTGAGGAGGCGCCGGTTCGCCAGGTTGGCGGCCAAGGCAATGGCAAGGTTGATGGCCGCGTACAGCAAGACGACCAGCGTCATCGCTTCCAGCGCCTGGCCAGTCTGGCTGAGCACCGTCCCGCCGACGATCTGCATGATGTCCGGATAGCCGATGGCAGCGGCGAGCGCAGAGGCCTTGGCGAGCGTCTGGTACTGGCCGGCCGCCGGAGGCAGGGCCACGCGCAGAGCCTGCGGCAAGATGATCAGCACCGCCGCTCGGGCGCCGCTCAGGCCCACGCTGGCGGCGGCCTCGGCCTGTCCGCGCGGCACCGATAGGATGCCGGCGCGAAAGATCTCGGCCAGGAAAGTGCTGTTGTAGATCGACAGGCCGAGCGTCAAGGCGATCAGCTCCGGCAGCAGCACCCAGCCGCCGCTGACGTTGAAGCCTTCGGCGAGCGGGCGATCGAGCGCGAACTGATCGTGCATCAACGCCAGCGGAAGAAAACACAGCAGAACGAGTGTGCCCAGAAAAAGCGCGAAGGCACGGCGACCGACGACCGCCCTCCGCTCGAGTGCACGCCGCGCGCACAGGCACAACACCACCGAGACCCCCAGCGCTGCCGCCAGTGCTGAGCCGCCGGTGAACGTCATCTGCAGACCCGGCAGAAACAAGCCGCGATTGTTCAGGAGCACGGCGCCGAAACGCAGGCTGTCACCGACCCCGGGCAGCAGCGCCATGGCCGAGAAGTACCAGAAGAAGATCTGCAACAGCAAAGGGATGTTGCGAAACACTTCCACGTACGCCGATGCGGCGCCGCGGATCAGCGGCTGCGATGAGAGGCGGCCGAAGGCGACGCATAGCGCGATCAACGTGCCGAGCACGCTGGCGAGTGCGATGACGAGCAGCGTATTGAGCGTGGCGACCTGCACCGCGTCCAGATACGAGGAAGACGGGCTGAAAGGAATCAGCGCCTGCGCGATTTCGAAGCCCGCTTCGGTGTGCAGGAAACCGAAGCCCGCGGAGACGCCGAGTCTTCGCAGGTTGCCGACAAAATTCAGCACGCCGCTGGCGACGAGCCAGATCAGGAGAGCGAGCAGAACGGCCTGACCGGCGTATCCCGGCAGCCGTTCCCTCAATACGGCGCGCGAGATCCTTCTGCCGAAAATGCCCGCGGCACGTGCAGCGGGCACGGAGCGCGTATCTCGCCGGCCCGCGAGCAAATCAACGCACCGGAACCGACATCATCAGGCCACCGTTGGCGACCAGCGCATTGCGCCCGCGTTCCAGGCGCAGAGGCGTCTTCGCACCGACGTTGCGTTCCCATACGTCGCCGTAGTTGCCCACCGCCTTGATCGCCTTGTAGGCGTAGTCGTTGCCGACACCGAGCTTGACCCCGAAGTCGCCGGTGACGCCGAGCAGGCGCTGAACGTCGGGACTCTGCGAGCTGCGCTGCGCGTCGACATTGGCCTGCGTCACGCCGAGCTCCTCGGCAGCGACCAGCGCATTGAGGGTGAAGCGAACCAGGTCCTCCCAGCGCGGCTGGCCTTGCGCCACGATCGGCCCGATGGGCTCGTTGGAAACGGTCTCGGCCAGCACCTTGAAGTCGTTCCGGTTGGGCAGCTTGGCCAGGCGCGCCGCCAGCCCCGAGCGATCGTTGATCGCGGCGTCGCACCGTTTAGCCACGAAAGCGTCCCAAGCCTGCTCCTGCGAGGCAAAGGTGACGATCTTGTACTTCAGCTTGTGGCCACGAAAGTAGTCGGCGACGATCAGCTCGGAGGTACTTCCCTGCGCCGTGCAGATGGTGGCGTTGTTGAGGTCGGCGATCTTGTCGGCCTTCGATTTCTTGGTGACGATGAAGCCCTGACCGTCGAAGAACATCACCTTGGGAAACTTCAAGCCGCTCACGTCGCGGCTCTGGGTCCAGGTGAAGCGATGCGTGAGCACATCGACGGCGCCGGTGGGCAGGCCGGCGAAGGCGGTCTTCAGATCCATCGGGACGAGCTGGATCTTGTTCTCGTCGCCGAGGGCGGTGGCGGCGATGGCCTTGCACAGATCGACGTCGAAGCCCTCGCGCTTGCCGGCGTTGTTCTCGGCGGAAAAGCCCGGCGCGGCGAGCGTCACGCCACACTTGACGACGCCGTTCGCCTTGACGTCGTCGAGAACGTCGGCCCGCGCCGGAGTGGCCAATACCAGGCAGGCAGCGAGCGCCAGGCAGGGCCCGATCGCCGTCGAAGAAGTCGCTCGAATGCTCATGGTTTCGCTTCCGGCCCGATGGCCTCACCTCGGAGGCAAACGTATCACAGCGCTGGCGAACGAGGCAGCGGGCGAATGCGGAGATACGAGCAACGCACGAGTCGGGTCCCCGCCGCAGCGGCCGCCCTTCGAACGTGGCCGAGGTCTTCTTGATTCCCGGCAAGGCCAGGGGCGATAGCTCTATGGGAGCGTCGCTGGAGACGAGAACGGTTTGGTCGCGTCGACGACAAACATCACGAGCGCGTGAAGATCGGTCGAGCCGCTGCTCGAAACCTGCATTGCCATATCGGCACCGTGGCCGGCTTCGGGCTGGCCGGACTGGACTCGCATGACGCCATGCGCAGAGCGGATGCTCTGCTCTCCGCTCAAGACAAAGAACGCCTCCGAGCCCGGATGACTATGCACCGTGGTCATGCTGCCGGGTGGCCCACTCGCCTGATTGATTCGCAGCAGGTACTGCGACGCGGCGACGCGCGCAATCGGCCCCACCTCGGCCACCTTAACGCCCCCGGTCGACGGGCTGTCCGCCGGGCCGAGCGTGAAGAGCCAGGCCTTGCCGGCCGACTCGGCGGCCAGTCCCCAGGGGCCGGCCGCCGCCTGCGCGTCCGCGAGCGCGGAGAAGTTTTCTATTCGCCAGTAGAGCTGGCCTGGCGGCAACTCGGTCACTTTCCTCTCGGCCAGAGGCTTGACCTGCAAAGGCGTCTGGGCCTGCGCGGTCGAAAAAAGGAAAGTCGAAGCCAGGGCCACGCAGGCCATGAAACGGGAAAGCGATCGGGTCATGACAATGCTCCTCCTGCCGCGAGAAACGGCTCGCCACCTCGCAGTCCGGGCGGACCTAGCCTGCCAACGGGCATTGTCTGCCCGGACATCGGGACCAGCGCAAGCCGATGTCGAAAGTCGCCAGAAAGTCAGGCGCGGCGGAGGCACCGCCGCTGGCTTCCCTTACTTCGACGAGACCGTCGCCCTGTCCGCGGCAACGGATGCGCGCGCCACCGCCACGGACGGCGAGCGGTCAGGCACGGAACAGGCTTCGGCGGTGACGAAGGCGCAGGCACCGACATCTTCCGCCGGGGAGGCTGCGGCGCCGAACTTCTCCATCGCCTGCTGGCTGCACGCGGCGGCGAGTGACACGAATGCGCAGGCGCCGACGAGACGTAACAGGCGCTTGGCGGCGGGCGTGGGCAGATTGAACATGGCTTGGCTCCAGTGGTTTCGCGAAGCGTTCGATTTCGAATCGCCTCTGACTGATTAACGGAATCAGATGAGGAAAGCAGCCATGATCGGCCGAATATCGGCAACGGGCTGGGAGCGCACAGTAGCCGCGCGGCATCACCCGCGATATCCCTCGCGTGGGCGAGGCCGCGTTGTGGTGCCTGTTGCGCTGGGGGCGCCGTTGCGCAGAGCATGCGCGGCCCCTGCCCTACAGCGCCTCCGATCATTGCTGGCGGATCCACATCGTCGGGCGAGAAGCGCGTGATGTTTCGTGGCAAAAGGCCGTCGCTCACGGATACCTCAAGGACTTGTATTCGCCTCGGGTCAGGCCATCGCGGCTCGCCATTTCTAGAAGACGCATTCGCCGACGGCGCCGTCCTTGACCAGGCCTACACGCCCAAATAGCCGGGCCGTAGCGCCCCGTTCATTCGGTGGTCGACGTCAGCAACGTGCCGCTCGACGAAGGGGCCGCGGTCGTGAACATGCGCCCCCTGCCCGGCTCGCTCGTTGCCGCGATCTCGTTGCCGCCGTGGCAGGACGGGCCGGTCTGCTCGGCGCGCAAGATGTGCCGGCCGGGCATCGCGTAGATGCTGATGACCTCGTCGGGGCGCAGGTCGGCCACCGGATTGCCGTCGAGGAAGATGCGATGCCGGCAGCCTTCGTCGAGCGTCGCTGCGTCGCGGTGCACGGTCAGGATCCCGGCGGATGGATTGCGCCGCGTCAGCGACGGGTCGAGGATCAGTCGCGCCGGCGAGCCGCCATGCTCGGTCAAGGCAGGAGAGGCGCACGCGGCCAACGCGATGACCAGCAGAGCAGAGCCGAAGCAGCGAAGGTTCATCACCTTCCTGTTTTCGGGCCGATCGGCCACCGACTGAGGGCTTTCTCGCGGGCGACCGTGCAACCGGTCACACCGGATCGCCCCGGCCGAGCGCTTCACGCGAACGAGGCCGCGAGCGGGTCGGTCCAACCAGCCGCCGTCAAGGGTGCCGGCGCCTGAATTGTGGCCGCATCACTTCTGGCCCGGGCACGACATGCTCTGGCCATCCAGGCCTTCGTGGTCGAGTCGAAAGGCGGCCTTGCCGCTGACCGGAATGCTCAGTACGTAGATGCTGTCGAAGTCGTCACGCGGCCAGTCCGGCACCGAGGCCGGGTCAGCGCCGCGTCGCGACAGGATGTCTCGCGCCAGTTGTACGGCAAGACTGTGCTCCCAGGCGACGACGAGCAGTTGCCCGGCATGTGCCGGGCTCAGCAACTCGTCTTCGAGGGGCGCGAGATTTGCCAGGCCCCATTGCGTATTGACCGGCCGGCCGAGGCGGATCGCCGTCGGTTCGATCGTGGCGAGTGGCCGGATGTAGTTGTACGGCTGGCCGAGGTCGTCGGCCGTCACGCCGGGATCGGGCGCGAACAGCGCGTCGGGTTTGCCGAATTTCGCGACCAGCACGTCGGGCAATGCCAGCGCCCGGTTGAGGCCCTGGCAATTCAGCTGGCCCAAGCCCCGCTCCGGCTTTTCACCGTGACGAATGACGACGATGGTGATGTCGGCCCGCGCCGGAATCGCCACGCACGCAGCCAGCAAGAACAGCGTCGCCCATCGGTTTTTCATTCGAGCTCCCGCAAGAACATGTCGAACCCCATCATACGAACCGCGCGCTGGCGGCCGCGCGAGTCACCGGCGAAGTGGGCAGCGAAGAAGAAGCTTTCGAGGTCGCGACGGCAACCTCGAAAGCTCACCTCGGCGATACTTTCGCATCCGTCCGCCATGGAGCCTCGCGATGAACGCACCGACCGAACTCTCGCGCATGATCACCAGCCTCGAAGACCGCGTGTCTGCCGATGAATGGCAGACCCGCCTCGACCTCGCCGCCGCCTACCGTCTGGTCGCGATGTTTCGCTGGGACGATCTCGTCTTCACCCACATCACGGCGAAGATTCCCGGCACCGAGCACTACCTCATCAACCCCTACGGGCTGATGTTCGACGAGATCACCGCCTCGAGCCTGATCAAGATCGACATCGACGGCAAGGTGCTGCAGGAGACGCCCTTCCCGATCAACCCGGCCGGCTTCGTCATCCACAGCGCTGTCCATGCGGCGCGCCACGACATCCAGTGCGTCATGCACACGCACACACTCAACGGCGTCGCTGTGTCGGCGCAGAAGCTCGGCGTGCTGCCGCTCTCGCAGTTCTCGATCGGCATCCTGTCGAGCCTGGCGTATCACGACTATGAAGGCATCGCGCTGCGCGACGAGGAAAAGCCGCGCCTCGTCGCCGACCTGGGCGACAAGACGTTCCTGATGCTGCGCAACCACGGCCTGCTGACCGTCGGAAGGACCGTCGCCGACGCATTCACCTCGATGTATTTCTTCGAGGCGACCTGCGCCGTCCAGCTGCGCGCCCAAGCCGCAGGGACGCTCGCTGGCGGTGATCTGATCGAAGTGCATCCGGACATCGTTCGCGGCGCCGCCGAGCAGGTACGGCTGGCGACGCGCGGCGGTGGTGCCGGTGCGCTGGTCTGGCCCGGCCTGCTGCGCCGGCTCGATCGCACCGAAGACAGCTGGCGCCATTGAGCACTGCCGCGACGCTGCGGCGCAAGCCGGGCGCGGCCAGGCGCGGCAACGGCGGCGAGACATCGCACGAGGAATGCATCCTCGTGCTGCAAGGCGGCGGCGCGCTCGGCGCCTATCAGGCCGGCGTGTTCGAAACGCTTGCGGCGATGCGCCACACGCCGAACTGGATCGCCGGCATCTCGATC
>JALYSL010000134.1 GCA_030854825.1 Pseudomonadota bacterium | reverse complement strand
GGCCTGCCGTCGGCGCCGACGGTGGCCAGCGTCATCGCGTTCGGCTCGGGCAGCCTGGAGTCGATCGCCTGCTCGAGCCAAGCCGAAAACTGGCGCATCGGGTTGGCGTCGGAGGCAGCTTCGTCGAGCTCGGCGAGCTCGTAGCTCTTGCGCAGGGCAGCGATGTCGGTCACCTCAAGAGTATAGGAAGGGGATCGCTCGTCGCCGAGCAGGGCGTTTGCATGCGCATGGCTGGCCGCACCGGGCCTTTTGCTTACGGGGAAGGCCTTACGTAGAGCACCCACTTACGGTTTGCCCGCCACCCTCCCATGCTCGAACCATGGTCACGGAGTGCACGGTCATCGTTCTCGCTGCTGGCAAGGGTTCGCGCTTCGCGGCGGCGTCGCACAAGCTGGCCGCATCGTTCGGCGACTCGGCGGTTCTCGCGACGACGCTGCGCCAGGCCATTGCCAGCCACCTTCATGTCGTGGTCGTGACGACGCCGGCCTTTGCCGAGCTGGCCCGCAGCAGCGTCGCGGCGCGCGATGTCGTCATCCTGCCCGAGGTCGGCAGCGAGAGCCCCGGCCGCCTCGGCATGGGCCGTTCGATCGCTGCCGGCGTCAGCGCCCGGCCGAATGCCGGCGGCTGGCTGGTGTTGCCCGGCGACATGCCGCTGGTTCAGCCGGCGACGCTGCAGGCGGTGTCCCGCGAGCTCGATCGCCATCCTGTCGTCTACGCCCAGCACGGCGGCCTGCGCGGGCATCCGGTCGGCTTCGCCGCCGAGCTGTATTCGGAGCTGGTCGGCCTGAGCGGCGATGAAGGTGCGCGGCGGCTGGTTGCCCGCTATCCGGCATTCGGCCTGGAGCTCGACGACGCCGGCATCCTGGTCGACATCGACACGGCCGAAGATCTCGAGGCGGCCCGCCGCAGCGCAGCGCCGGAGCAAGCGGCCGGCGGCGCCGCCATCGGCCTCAGGCCGTGAGGGCGTGACGCCGGGCGAGGGCGACGAGCCGCTCGATGTCGCGGTCCCGGATGCCGCAACTGCGCAGCGTCGTCGCCGTCTCGACGAGATACGACAGCGTGCTGCCGAAGCGGCCGTTGGCAGTGCGCAGGATTTCGACCATCGTCTCGTCCGGCAGTGAACCGGTGTGACTCGGGCTGTTGCGGCTGAGCGTGAAGCCGAGCGCCCGGACGGGGCCTTGCGGCGTGCGGCAAGGCAGCCACTTCGGGTCGTAGACGCCCGTCGGCATCTCGCGTCCCCAGAGGCGACGCATCTCGTCTTCGACACGCGAGCGCTCGACGCGATAGGCGCGGCCGCAGCATGAGCCGCCGGCGACCAGGGCGAAAACGAGCCCGGGACATTCCGGCGTGCCGCGGTTGACGCGCGAGCGCATCGCCAAGGAGCGATGCCAGCCGTACACCACCGCGCTCCGCTCCTCGGCCGATTCGAACTCCGGCCGCCAGATCAAGGACGCATAGCCGAAGAACCACGCGTCGTCGCGGCCACCCCAGTCGCGCAATGCGGCGTCGAGCAGGGGCTCGGGGTCGCGGGAGCCGTGCAGGGTGGGATTCGGAGCCATCATCGCAAACTAGAATCGATCATCGCCAAAAAACATCGACAACGCGAACCTTCATGAGCCAGCAAACCCGGGCAAGGAGCAATACATCACGCAGCGTGGCGATGGCAGCCGTTGCGGTTCTGGTTGTCATTGCCCTTGCAGGAATCGTGCTTGCCAAACGCCAAAGAACATCGGCGGATTCCTCTACAACGCAGGCCGAGCCTGCGGCGATGACCGCGGTGCCGGCATCTGCCGCGGCCCTTCCGCCGTCGGGCCCCAACGAAGTGCTCTTTGCCGATGCCTCGGACAAGCTGCCGGCCGATGCGGATGCGAAGCTGACCCGCATCGCCGAGCAGGCCCGCGCCGATCACAAGACGATCGTCATCGACGCCCGCGTCCCGGTGTTCGACCGCAACGATCCACAGCTGGCCCTGGCGCGCCGGCGCGCCGACGCTGTTCGTATCGCGTTGCAGGCGATCGCTCTTCAAGGAAGCGGCGCCAAGGCGCCGACCGTTCAGATTCAGATCACGCTTATGGGGGGTGGCTCCGGTCGCCCGGCGCAGGCCGATCGCGTTGAGCTCGAGCTGCACTGACGCGCGGCTGCCGGACACCGCGCCGCCGGCGGGCGCGACTGCTCAGTCGTTCCGCTCGATCAGCTCGATCTTGTAGCCATCGGGATCGGCGACGAAGGCGATCACCGTCGTTCCGCCCTTGACCGGGCCGGCTTCGCGCGTAATCGTGCCGCCGCCGGCGCGGATCTTCTGGCAGGTCGCCGCCACGTCGGACACGCCGATCGCCAGATGGCCGAAGGCGTCACCCATCTCGTAGCTCGAGACGCCGTGATTCCAGGTGAGCTCGATCTCGGCCTGTTCGGGGTTCGAGCCGTAGCCGACGAAGGCCAGCGAATATTTCTGTTCGGGCCGCTCGGTGCGACGCAACAGCGTCATGCCCATGAGGCCGGTATAGAAATTGATCGAGCGCTGCAGGTCGCCGACCCGAAGCATGGTGTGCAGGATTCTCATGATCTCTCCGTTCGTCACGCTGCCGGCGGCATCGTGTAGTTGAGGGCCAGCCGGCCGCCGTCGACGACGACGATTTCTCCGGTCATGTAGCTGGCCGCGTCGCTGGCCAGGAAGGCGCAGACTGCGGCCACCTCCCGCGGCTCGCCGAGCCGGCGCAAGGGCGTGCG
>JALYSL010000111.1 GCA_030854825.1 Pseudomonadota bacterium | reverse complement strand
TGTCGACCGCTTCCTCGGTGACTTCGGTCGACACGCGCTCGACCTCGGCTCCGCTCAAATCGCCGACCTTGACCTCGGGGTAGACCTCGAAGGTCGCATCGAAGGCGACCTCGCCTTCCGGCGCGCCTTCCTTCTCGGTGATGCGCGGCGAGCCGGCGACGCGCAGCTTGGCCTCGTTGACGGCATCGGAGAAGACTTGCCCGACCTTGTCGTTCAGCACCTCGCTGTGCACCGAATAGCCGTAGCGCTGCGAGACGACGCTCATCGGCACCTTGCCAGGGCGAAAGCCGTCGGCACGAACCGTGCGTGAGAGCCGCCGCAGCCGGGATTCGACTTCCGAGGAGATCGTCGCCGCCGGCAGCGAGAGGGTGATGCGGCGCTCGAGCTTGTCGAGCGTTTCAACGTGAACGGCCATGATGCTTCGATGTCAAAAGGTTGCTGGTGCGCGGGGCGGGACTCGAACCCGCACGCCGGTGAAGGCGTCAGGACCTAAACCTGGTGCGTCTACCAATTTCGCCACCCGCGCAGCATTGAGGTGGGGACGATGGCTGGAGAACCCGTCATTTTAGCGGTCGGCGCCATCGCCATGGACAATCGCCGCGTGCCCGTCGATCACTACGAGAACTTTCCGGTCGCCTCCCTGCTCTGCCCGCCGCGGTTGCGGCCCGCGGTCGAGGCGATCTACCACTTCGCGCGCATCGCCGACGACATCGCCGACGAAGGCGATGCAGCGCCGGCGGAGCGGCTGGCCAGTCTCGCGGCCTACGGCGACGATCTCGCGGCAGTCGCCTCGGGCCACCCACCTTCGAACCGCTGGCGGCACGCTTTCAATCCGCTGGCGGCCGCGATCGAACGTCATCGTCTGCCGGTCGATCTACTCGCCGCCCTGCTCGACGCCTTCACGCAAGACGTCACGACGACGCGCTACGCTGACCGCGCCGCACTTCTCGACTACTGCCGTCGTTCCGCCAACCCGGTCGGTCGCCTACTTCTCCATCTCTACGGCATCGACGCCGCCGAGGCGCTGGCCCGCTCCGACGCCATCTGCAGCGCGCTGCAACTCGCCAATTTCTGGCAGGATCTGGGCCGAGACACCTCGCGCGGTCGTCTCTACGTTCCGGAGGCCGAATGCCGCCGGCACGGGATCGATCCGGCCGATCTGATCGCCGGCCGCGACAGCACGTTGGCCCACTCGCTGGTCGCCGAGCTTACGGGCTGGGCGCGCGAGCTGATGGGCATCGGCGCACCGCTCGTGCACGCCATTCCCGGCCGCGCCGGCTGGGAATTGCGCCTCGTTGTCCAGGGCGGCCTGCGCGTGCTCGATCGTATCGACCGGATGGACGGCGCCACCTTGCTCCGCCGCCCCCAGCTTGGCTGGGCCGACGCCGCGCCGATCGTCTGGCGAGCGGTGCGTATGCGCCCTCTCGTCGGCGGCGCCGGCCACTCGCAACGCGTCGCCTGATCGATGTCGCTCGCACGTGCCATGACACCCGAGCAATATGTCCAGGACAAGGCCGCCGCCAGCGGCTCGAGCTTCTATTACGCCTTCTTGTTCCTGCCGCCGCCGAGGCGTGCCGCGATCACCGCGTTCTACGCGTTTTGCCGCGAAGTCGACGATATCGCCGACGAAGTGTCCGATTCTGGCGTTGCCGCGACCAAGCTCGCCTGGTGGCGCAGCGAGGTCGCCGCCAGCTTCGCGGGCCATCCGACCCATCCGGCAACACGCGCCTTGTTGCCGCTCACCGCCGCATACGGCATCGAGGCGCACCATCTGCTGGCCGTCATCGAGGGCTGCCAAATGGATCTCGACCAGTCGCGATTCCTCGATTTCGCCGGCCTGGCGCGCTACTGCGATCTCGTCGCCGGCGTCGTCGGCGAGGTGGCGGCGAACATCTTCGGCCGTAGCCGCGAATCGACCATCGACTACGCCCACAAGCTCGGTCTGGCGATGCAGCTCACGAACATCATTCGCGACGTCGGCGACGACGCCAGACGCGGTCGCATCTATCTGCCACTCGACGAGCTCAAACGTTTCGAGGTCAAGCCCGGCGAGTTGCTCGAACGCCAATACAGCGATCGTTTCGGTGCCCTGATGGCGTTCCAGGCAGAGCGGGCTCACCGCTGCTACGACGAAGCCCTGGCGGAGCTCGACGAAGCCGACCGCACGGCGCAGAAACCCGGGTTGATGATGGCCAACATCTATCGCAGCCTGCTCCGTGAGATCGAGGCCGACGGGTTCCACGTTCTGCATCAGCGCATCTCGCTGACTCCGATCCGAAAGCTCTGGATCGCGATGCGAACGAACTGGCGCGGGCGCTAGTGCCCGGTTCGCGGCGCGTCGCCATCGTCGGTGCTGGCTGGTCCGGGCTGGCAGCGGCGCTGGAATGTGCGGACGCCGGGGCGCAGGTGACGCTTTTCGAGATGGCGCCGATCGCCGGCGGGCGTGCCCGCGACGTCGGAGCCACCGGCGAAGGTCTCGACAACGGCCAGCACATTTGCATCGGCGCGTATCGCGAAACGCGGCGCCTGATCTCAAGGCTCGGCGTCGCCGAGACAAACGCCTTCTTGCGCCTGCCGTTGCGGCTCGTCGATGCCGAAGGCATTGGTCTGCGTTTGCCGGCGGGGCCGCCGATGCCGGCTTTCGTGCGCGGCGTGTGGGGCCACGGGCGCTGGCCGTGGCGGAGCAAGCTCGCACTGCTGCGAGCCGCCCTCGGCTGGAAGCGCAGCGGCTTTCGCTGCGATGCGTCGATGACGGTCGCCGACCTTTGCCAAGCGCTGCCTGCGTCGATTCGCAGCGATCTCGTCGAGCCGCTTTGCATCGCCGCCATGAACACGCCAGCCGCATCGGCCAGCGGCGCCGTGTTCTTGCGGGTGCTCAACGACGCGCTCGCATCGGGGCCCGGAGCTTCCGACCTGCTCCTGCCGCGCCTGGGCCTGAGCAGCCTGCTGCCGACACCAGCGCTTCGGTCGCTCGCGAATGCCGGCGTCTCGATCCGCCTGGCGCACCGCGTCGGACGGATCGAGGCCGATGGCTCGTCCTGGCGCGTCGACGGCGAGGCGTGTGACGCCGTCATCGTCGCCGCAAGCGCCGTCGAGTCGGCCCGATTGGTGACGACGCACGATCCCGCCTGGAGCGCATGTGCGGTGGCGCTTCGCTATGAACCAATCGTCACGCTCTACGCTAACAGCGCCGGCGCGCGCCTGCCCGAGCCGATGCTGTCGCTGCACGCCGATGCGACTCGCCCGGCCCAGTTCGTCTTCGATCGCGGCCAGCTCGGCGGTGCGCCGGGCCTGCTGGCATTCGTCATCAGCGGCGCCGCCGACTGGGTCGAACGCGGCGTGGCGGCAACGGAACAGGCGGTGCTGACACAGGCAGCAGAAGCGCTCGAAATGTTCCTGCGCCAGCCGCTGCGCTCGGTACGCACGATCGTCGAGAAGCGGGCGACGTTTCGTTGCACGCCGCGCCTCGCACGACCAGCGATGTCGATCGCTCCGGGCATATTTGCCGCCGGCGACTTCATCGACGGCCCTTACCCCGCCACGCTCGAGGGCGCGGTGCGAAGCGGTGTCGCCGCCGCCCGTGCCGCGCTCGACTGAGCCTGGGCGAGAATCACCGGATGCGGAAAGTCGAAGATCGCGCCATCACCATCCAGGTGCTGGCGCGTGCCTATTCCTTGCTCGACCTGCTGGCGTCGCATCAGGAGCCGGTCTCGCTCAAACTCATCAGCGAGCAGAGCGGCCTGCATCCGTCGACTGCACAT
>JALYSL010000100.1 GCA_030854825.1 Pseudomonadota bacterium | reverse complement strand
GGGCAGCGGCAGCCCGCTGCGCGTGCTGGCGCTGGTGGAAGACGCGGCGTGAGCGGGAGCAGCAGCGGCGGCAAGGTCGCGATGGTCACGGGCGGCAGCGCCGGCATCGGGCTGGCGATCTGCGAGCACTTTCTCGCCGACGGCTACGAGGTCGTCTCGCTGGCGCGGCGCGCCTGCCCGATCGCGCATCCGAAGCTGCATAGCGTCGAGGTCGATCTGCTGGACCGCGCCGCCACCGCCGAAGCGGCACGCGATCTCGCACGCCGCTTCGAGGTGACGACGCTGGTGCACAACGCCGGCGTGATCCGCCCGGCGCTCGTCGCCGACGTCGATCTCGCCGACCTCGATGCGCTCGTCGAATTGCATATCGGCTGCGCCATCCAGTTGCTGCAGGCCGCGTTGCCGGCGATGAAGGCGCAGCGCTTCGGCCGCGTCGTGCTGCTGTCGTCGCGCGCCGCGGTCGGCCTGGCGACGCGCACCAGCTATTCGGCAACCAAGGCCGGCATGCTCGGCATGGCGCGCACCTGGGCGCTCGAGCTGGCGGCCGACGGCATCACCGTCAACGTCGTCGCGCCCGGGCCGATCCGCACCGACATGTTCTTCGAGGTCGTTCCCGAAGGCAGCGACAAGGAACGTGCGCTCGCCGCCGCGGTGCCCGTCAAGCGGCTCGGCGAAGCGGCCGACGTGTCTCGCGCCGTCGCCTTCTTCACCGACCCGGCGGCGGGCTTCGTCACCGGCCAGGTGCTTTACGTCTGCGGCGGCACCAGCGTCGGCAGCCTGACCCTCTAGCCGCACCGGCACCCGCACCTGTACTCGCGCTGGCGCCCCGTCGCCTCCGGGGCAGCCGCCTTGTCAGGGCCGAACGCTGCGGCTAAGATGCTTTATCTCTAAATGATTGAGGACGCTGCCATAAGTGCCTCGCTCCTTTCCCGCCGATGCTTACTCGAACCCTCCGCATGAACCTCCTCCTTCGCGCGGGCGCCGTCGCGACCGCGGCTATCGCCCTGTCCACTCCCGCGCTCGCCGCCGACCTGAAGATCGGCTTCATCAGCTCGATGTCGGGGCCGGTGTCGGGCCTCGGCATTCCCTACGCGAAAGGCATCCAGGCGGCGTTCGCGCAGCACCCGCTGGTCGCCGGGCGCAAGGTGCAGCTGATCATGCTCGACGACACCTCCGACCCGGCGGTCGCGGCCCGCGACGCGCGCAAGCTCGTCGCCGAGGACAAGGTCGACGCGCTGATCGGCACCTCCGGCGTGCCGGGTGCGATGGCAATCGCCGCGGTGGCCCGCGAGACGCACACGCCGCTGCTTTCGCCGACGCCGGTCAACCTGCCGCCCGGCGAGGGCGGCTGGACGGTCTGCATCACGCAGCCGTTTCCGCTGATGGTGGCGGCGGTCGTCGACCACATGAAGGCGAACGGCGTCAAGACGGTCGCCTACATCGGCTTCAGCGACGCCCTCGGCGACCTCGTCTACAGCTCGCTCGAGAAGGCGGCCGGCCCGGCCGGCATCAAGATCGTCGCCAACGAGCGTTATGCGCGCAGCGACACGTCGATCGCCGGCCAGGTGCTGAAGATCATCGCCGCCCATCCCGACGCGGTGCTCGCCGGCAACTCCGGCTCGCCAGGCGCGCTGCCCTACCTCGGCCTGGCCGAGCGCGGCTACAAGGGTCGCCTCTACGGCACGCACGGCCTCATCAACGCCGACTTCGTGCGCGTCGCCGGCGCCTCGGCCGACGGCCTGATCGTGCCGAGCGGCCCGGTGATGGTGGCCGACCAGTTGCCCGCGGCCAACCCGGTGCGCAAGGTGGCGCTCGAATTCCAGGGTGCCTACAAGAAGAGCGAAGGCGCGTTGCCGAGCGACGCGTTCTCGGCCTACACCTACGACGCCTACCTGGTGTTCGCCGATGCGGCGGCGCGCGCGCTGAAGGGCGGCAGCGAGCCCGGCACGGCGCAGTTCCGCGCCGCGCTGAGGGAGGCGATCGGCACGACGCACGAGCTGGCCGGCACGCACGGCGTCTACAACTTCAAGCCCGACGACGTCTACGGCCTCGACCAGCGCTCGATCGTCCTGATCCGGCTGGAAAAGGGCCAGTGGAAGCTCGTGCCCTGATGGCGCGGCCGCCGCGGCAATGAGCGAGCGCCTCGGCCAAGGGGCGATCCGCGCGCTGGTCGAGGCCGACCGCGTGCACCGCGATCTGTACCTGAGCGAGGACGTTTTCGCGCTCGAGCAGCGGCACTTCTTCGCCAACACCTGGAGCTACGTCGGCCACGCCAGCCAGGTGCCGGAGGCGGGCGACTACATCACGGTCGAGATCGCCGGCCGCCCGCTCGTCATGGTGCGCCAGGCCGACGGCGGCATCCGCGTGCTCTACAACCGCTGCGCGCACAAGGGCACGCAACTCGTCACCGACGCAAGCGGCAACGTCGGCCGTCACTTCCGATGCCCGTATCACGCCTGGACCTATCGCCTCGACGGCGCGCCGGTGGGTGTGCCGCTGAAGAGCGGCTACGACGGCACGCGGTTGCAGGAATGCGAGTCCGGCCGCGGCATGACGGCGCTGCGCCATGTCGGCATCCATCGCGACTTCGTCTTCGTCAAGCCGGGCGACGGCGGCGTCGATTTCGAGAGCTGCTTCGGTGACGCGCTGCGCTCGATCGACAACCTGGTCGACCGCTCGCCGCTCGGTCGCATCGAGATTGCCGGCGGCTGCCTGCGCAGCGTGATCCGCTGCAACTGGAAGATTTACCTCGAGAACATCAACGACACCGTGCACCCGATGTCGACGCACCAGTCGGCCGTCGATGCCGCGCACGGCGTCTGGAGCGACCACGCGGCCGACGAGCCTAAGCCGATGGCGATGGAGCAGATCCTGCCGTTCGGTGCCGGCTACGACTTCTTCGACCGGATGGGCGGCCGCGCTTATCCGCACGGCCACAGCGTGCTCGGCATCCACTTCAGCATCCACTCCGGCTACGCGCAGCTGGCCGACTACGAGGCAGCGATGCGCGAAGCGCACGGCACCGAGCGCGCCGCCGAGATCCTGGAGCGCTCGCCGCAGAACGCGGTGCTTTATCCGAGCCTGGCGCTGAAAGGCTCGCCGCAGGCGATCCGCGTCATCCGCCCGCTCGCCGCCAATCGCACGCTGATCGAGGCGTGGAGCTTTCGCGTCGCCGGCGCCCCCGACCTGCTGTTCGAGCGCTCGCTCGCCTACAACCGGCTGGTCTTCTCGCCGATGTCGGTCGTGGCGCACGACGACGTGCATCTGTTCGAGAGCATCCAGCGCGGCCTGCGCGCCGAAGGCAACCCGTGGGTCAGCCTGCATCGCGGCTTCGACCGGGCCGAGCTGGCGCCGGGCGTGCGCGAGACCAACGGCACCAACGAGCTGCTGATGCGCAATCAATACCGGGCCTGGGCCGAGGCCATGACGGTGGGTGCGGTGTCGTGATCGTCGAAGCGGGCCTCGAGCGCGAGCTCGCCGATGTCGTCGTCGCCGAGGCGGCGCTGCTCGACGCCGGCCGCCACGACGAATGGCTCGCGCTCTTCGTCGATGACAGCCACTATTGGGTGCCGCTGCAGGGCGCGCGTCAGGCCGACCCGTTCAGCCACCACTCGATCGCCTACGAAGATCGTCTGCTGCTGACGCTGCGGGTCGAGCGGCTGAAGAATCCGCGCGCCCATTCGCAGCATCCGAAGAGCAGCTGCCAACACGTGCTGCAGCGGTCGGTCGTCGAACGCCACGACGGCGACGCCGGAACGCATCACTTGCGCACACCGTTCGTCTACATCGAGACGCGCGGCGACGACCAGACGATGCTCGCCGGCACCTGCCGCCACGAGCTGGTGCGCGTCGACAGCGCGTGGAAGATCCGGCTCAAGCGCGTCGATCTGCTGAATCCGGAGCGCCCCTTGCCGGCGATCCAGCTTTTCATCTGAGCCTGGGATGTCCACCCCCACGCTCACTGTGGTCGCTGCCCCCGAGGGGGCGCTCGGTCGACTTGGGAGCGGCCCGACGCCGACTGAGATGGCCGCCCTCCCTGCGTTGCACGAACGACTGCGTTTCGATACGGCCGAAGGCCAGGTGCTCGACGGCACGCGGCGCTATCTGCTGCTGCGCGCCGACGTGCTGAGGGGCCTCTTCGACGAGCTGCCGCCGGCCGCCCGCGGCGAAGCGCTGCGTGCCTTCGGCCGCTCGGTGGCGACACGTGGTTTCGACAGCCTGCGCGCCTATGCGGCCGAGCCCGGCGTCGATGACGACCCATTGCAACGCGTCGTCGAAGCGGCCGCGGCCTCGCTCGGCTGGGGCCGCTGGCAGCTCACGCGCGAAGGCGCATCGCTCGCGCTCGACGTTCGCAACAGTCCGTTCGCCGCCACTGCGGTGCCCGGCAGCGGGCCGGCCTGCCACGCCATCGCCGGCATGCTGCAAGGCCTCGCCGGCATCGTGCTCGGCGGCCCGGCGAGCGCGCGCGAAACGAGTTGCGCGTGCGCGACCGGTGATGGCCGCTGCCGCTTCTCGGCCCGAATCGATTCTTCTTCGCCGGCCGCCGTGCCGGTGTCCGCTCATCCCCAGGAGACTCACCACCCATGAAGCATCTCGTTCGCGTCGCCGCCGGCGCCGCTCTCGCCGCCGGCCTCGCCACCTCGGCTAGCGCTGCCGACCTCAAGGTCGGCCTCATCACCGCCTTGTCGGGGCCGACCTCTTCGATCGGCTTGCCATACAGCAAGGGCATGAACGCCGCGCTCGCCTACAAGCCGGAGATCGCCGGCCACAAGGTACAGCTCATCGTCCTCGACGACGCTTCCGATCCGGCGACGGCGGGGCGCAACGCGAGAAAGCTGATCGAGGACGACAAGGTCGACATCCTGATCGGCTCGGCCGGCGTGCCGTCGTCAATGGCGATCGCCTCAGTGGCGCAGGAGAGCAAGGTGCCGATGATCGCGCTCACGCCGATCGGCCTGGCCGGCCCCGAAGGCTCGTGGATCGTCGCCATTCCGCAGCCGACCGATCTCATGGTCAACGCCGTCATCGCCCAGATGAAGAAGGCCGGCGACAAGACGGTCGCCTTCATCGGCTTTTCCGACGCCTGGGGCGACCTCGTCTACAACGCGTTGGTCAAAGGCACGCAGGGCACCGACATCAAGATCGTGACCAACGAGCGCTATGCCCGGCCCGACACATCGGTGAGCGGCCAGATCCTGAAGATCATCGCTGCCCATCCCGACGCGGTCATGACCGGCGGCTCCGGCACGCCCGGCGCGCTGCCCTACCTCGAGCTCGCCAAGCGCGGCTACAAGGGCCACATCTACGGCAACCACGGCCTCATCAACCCCGACTTCGTGCGCGTCGCCGGCGATTCGGCCGAGGGCCTGATCGCCTCGACCGGCCCCGTCGTCGTCGCCGACCAGCTGCCGGCCGGCAATCCGATCAGGAAGATGTCCGAAGACTTCCGCGCCGCGTACCTCAAGGTCAACGGCGTGCCGAGCACCGACGCGTTCTCGGCCTATGCCTTCGACGCCTGGCTGGTCTTCGCCGACGCCGCGGCGCGCGCACTGAAGACGGCCGAGCCGGGCACGCCGGCTTTCCGCTCGGCGCTGCACGACGCCATCACGAGCACCAAGGAAGTGGTCGGCACGCACGGCGTCTACAACTTCCGCCCCGACAGTCGCTACGGCGTCGACGATCGCGCCCGCGAAGTGGTGCGCCTCGAACACGGCAAGTGGATGCTGGTGCACTGATCTTTGCCGCGTCCATGAACGGCGGTGAACCGTGAGCCTCGCCCGGCCGCCCGAAGAGGCTCATTCCCGCTCGGCGGAACCGGCCGCAGGACTTAGGGTGCACTAGTGAGCTGGGACATCGCCTTCATCCTGTCGACCGACGGGATCGCCACCGGCGCGATCTACTTGCTCGCCGGCATCGGCCTGGTGCTGATCTTCTCGGTCACCCGGGTCGTCTTCGTGCCGTTCGGCGACATCGCGGCCTTCGCGGCGTTGAGCCTGGCGGCGTTCGAGACCGATCGGTTGCCGCCGACGATCGGCCTGGTGCTGATACTGGCGGCATTGGCTCTCCTGGCGGAGATCGTGGGTCACGTGCGCCAGCATCGCTTCGCGCAGATTCCGAAGGCGATCCTCGTCTGGGGCGCGCTGCCGGTGCTGCCCTGCGCACTGGCGTGGGTGGTGTTCGCGTCGCATGCGCCGGGCTGGCTACGGGTCATCGCCGCGATCGCGCTGGTGGTGCCGATCGCGCCGCTGCTTGCCCGATTGACGCTGCAGCCGATCGCCGACGCTTCGGTGCTGGTGCTGCTGATCGTCTCGCTGGCGCTGCACTTCCTGCTCTCCGGCCTGGGCCTCCTCTTCTTCGGCCCGGAGGGCTCGCGCACCCATCCGCTCGTCGATGCCACCTGGACGATCGCGCCCGGCTATTCGATCGGCGGCCAGACGCTGCTGATGGTCGCATCGGCCTTGGTGCTGAGCGGCCTGTTCTTCCTCTTCTTCGAGCACACGGTGACCGGCAAGGCGCTGCGCGCGACGGCGGTTAACCGGGTCGGCGCGCGCCTGGTGGGCATCCGGCCGAAGAAGACGGCGATGCTCGCCTACACCGGCGCCTCGCTGCTGGCCGGCATGGTCGGCGTCCTGATCGCCCCGGTGACGACGATGTACTACGACTCGGGCTTCATCCTCGGCCTGAAGGCTTTCATCGCGGCAATCGTCGGCGGCCTGGTCAGCTATCCGGTGACGGCCCTCGGCGCGCTCGGCGTCGGCATCTTCGAGAGCTTCGCCTCGTTCTGGAGCGGCGAGATGAAGGACGTGCTGGTCTTCAGCCTGCTGATCCCGGTCCTGCTGCTGCGTTCGTGGCTCGCCGCGCATGCCGACGACGACGAAGAGGAGATCGACGAGTGAGCGGGCGCCTCGACGGCCACGCCCTGCGCCGCGGCGGCCTCGTGATCGCCGTCGTTGCCATCCTGCTTGCACCGCTGGTGCTCGGCACGTTCGCGGTCTCGCTGCTCAACGACATCGGCATCGGCGCGCTGGTCGCGCTCGGCCTCGTGCTGCTCACCGGCATCGGTGGCGCGACCTCGTTTGGCCAGGCCGCGTTCGTCGGCGTCGCGGCCTATGCGACGGCGTGGCTCACCACGGCGCACGCCGCCTCGCCGTGGCTCGGCCTCGTCTTCGCGCTGGTGCTCACCGGCCTCGCTGCCCTGGCGATCGGCGCGCTGACCCTGCGCCTCGGCGGCCACTACCTGCCGCTCAGCACCATCGCCTGGGGGCTGTCGATCCCGCTGCTGTTCGGCAACCTCGAAGCGCTCGGCAGCCACTCGGGCCTGTCAGGCATTCCACCGCTGCAGATCGGGCCGTGGCGGCTGCTCGAGCCGCGCGCGATCTACTACCTGATCTGGGCGCTGGTGGGGGGCGCCTGCCTGTTCAGCCACAACCTGCTGCATTCGCGCGCCGGCCGGGCGATCCGCAGCCTGCGCGGCGGCGCGACGCTGCTCGCCAGCGTCGGTGCCGACGCGTTTCGCGT
>JALYSL010000261.1 GCA_030854825.1 Pseudomonadota bacterium | reverse complement strand
CTCGTCGATGGCGCGAATGATGAGCTCCGGCTCGCCGAAGCGTGCCGAGAAGGCGGCGACGAGCGACGGCGCCTGCTGCGACACGTGCACTTCGGTGATCGGCTGCGCCGTCTCCGGCCGCCAGGCGCCGAGGCGTTCCAGCAATTGCACGCTGCCGAGCGATAGCGCCAGCGTGCGCGGATCGCCCGACACGTCCCTGTCGAGGGGTCGCGCGTCGAACACCGTGATTTCCGCATCTGCAAGCGCCCTCGCCGCGTGCAACGCCAGCGCCAGACCGACCGGGCCGGCACCGACGATGGCAAGCTTCAACGCAGCCCCCACGTTTCCTTCGGTCGCTGCCCCCCGAGGGGCGCGGCCCTACTTGGGGCGGCCCGGCACTCGGCCGTAGACGTCGTCGATTCGTTCATGCGCGCACACCCCTTTTGGGGATTATTTTCGAGAGGGCCGGCGTATTATTCGCCGCACCCGGATGTACGGGTTTTACCTGTCGGAGAAACGCTGCCATGGCGCTGATGGATTTCATCAAGAAACAGTTCATCGACATCCTCGAGTGGACCGAAGACGGCGACGGCGTTCTTGCCTGGCGCTATCCGATGGAAGACCGCGAGATCCAGAACGGCGGGTCGCTCACGGTACGCGATTCACAGATGGCCGTATTCGTCAACGAAGGCAAGGTCGCCGACGTGTTCGGCCCGGGCCGCTACACGCTGACAACAGCGACTCTGCCGGTCCTCACCTACCTGCAGAACTGGGACAAGCTCTTCAAGAGCCCGTTCAAGAGCGACGTGTACTTCTTCAGCACGCGCCAGCAGATCGACCAGCGCTGGGGCACCAGCCAGCCGGTGACGATCCGCGACAAGGACTTCGGTGCCGTGCGCTTGCGTGCATTCGGCAACTACGCCTATCGCATCGCCGATCCGCGCCTCTTCTATACCGAGATCTCGGGCACGCGCGAGCGTTACACGGTGAGCGACATCGATGGCCAGCTGCGCGGGCTGATGTTGCAGGACATCTCGAACGCGGTCGGTGCCAGTGGCACGCCGTTCCTCGATCTCGCCGCCAACCAGGTGGCCTTCGCCAAGGCGCTGCAGGACGCGACCGCGCCGGCCTTCGAGAAGCTCGGCCTGAAGCTCGAGATGGTGACGATGCAGAACGTCTCGCTGCCCGACGAGCTGCAGAAGATCCTCGACCAGAAGATCGGCATGGGCATGGACGGCGACACCGCCAAGTTCATGCAGTACCAGACAGCGCAGTCGATTCCGGCGCTGGCCGCGAGCGGTGCCAACGGCGGTGGCGGCATGGTCGGCAGCGCGGGCGGCCTCGGTGCCGGAGTGGCGCTCGGCCAGGTGATGGCCAACCAGCTCGGCCAGGGCTTGTCTTCCGCGGCGCCGGCTGCGCCGGCGGCGGCAGCGGCCGCTGGCGCGGCGGCGATGGCCGGCGTCAAGCCGGAAGACGTAATGGCCACGCTCGAACGCCTGGCCGACTTCAAGACCAAGGGCATCCTGACGCAGGAAGAGTTCGACGCGAAAAAAGCCGAGCTCTTGAAAAAGCTGGCCTGAGGTGATCGTGCTGGGGTAGAAGACGGGGCCGCTTCCGGCTCCGTTTTCGCAGACCTGCACCGACCTTGGCCACCGAACCCACACCGCAGCGCGTCTATAGCGCCCCGTGCCCCAACTGTGGCGCGCCGGTCGAGTTTCGCTCGGCGGCGACGCCGTTCGCGGTCTGCAGCTTCTGCCATTCGACGGTCGTTCGCGCCGGCGACGCCCTTAGGAAAATCGGCGAAAGCGCCGAGGTCTTCGACGACCATTCGCCGCTGCAGCTCGGCGCCGCGGGCAAGTACCAGGGCGCCCACTTCACGCTCATCGGCCGGCTGCAATATCGCTATGCCGAGGGCACGTGGAACGAATGGCACGCCCTCTTCGAGACCGGCCCCGACCTGCAGAAGTCGGGCTGGCTCTCGGAAGACAACGCCGGCTTCGTCGTCGCCTTCGACGCGCCGCTGCAAACGCCGGTGCCGGCGCCCGAGCAACTGCAGGTGGGCGCGCCGCTCACCGTCAACGGCGAGAGCTGGTCGGTCGCCTCGGTCGTCGCCGCCAAGCTGATCGCGGCGCAGGGCGAGCTGCCGAGCCGGCCGAATCTCGAGCACGGCTTCGTCGTTGCCGACGTGCGCTCGAGC
Source organism: Pseudomonadota bacterium (assembly GCA_030854825.1). The sequence continues at coordinate 2,944 of JALYSL010000261.1, read as the reverse complement.
CGCGGCGACGTCGGCACGATCGACTACACCGACCCGGCGCGGCCGACCTGGTCGGTCGGCCATTCGGTGTCGCTGTCGGACCTGGCGATGACCGGCCTGGCCGAAGCCGGCGAGAAGACGCTTTCGGGCAAGTCGCTGCAATGCCCGAACTGCGGCGCCGCGCTCGAGGTGAAGCTCGACACGACGCAGTCGATCGTCTGCCATCAGTGCAAGTCGGTGATCGACGTCTCGAAAGGCGTCGGTGGCGATCTGGCGCACTACCAGCAGACGAACAGCACGGAGCCGCAGATTCCGCTCGGCACGGTCGGCACGATGGCCTTCGGCGGCAAGGAGTCGCTGCCGTGGCAGGTGGTCGGCTACGCGGAATACGTCGAGATCCCGGACAGCACCGACGACGAGCAATCCTTCTGGCGCGAGTACCTGCTCTATCACCGCACCTCCGGCTTCGCCTTCATCGTCGACGCGCAGGACGGCTGGAGCTGGACGATCCCGCTGACCGGCGCGCCGCAGGCGTTCGGCGAGAGCGTCAAGTACCAGGACCTGCTCTATCGCAAGCTCTACGACTACACCGGGCAGGTCACCTACGTGCTCGGCGAGTTCTACTGGCAGGTCGCGAAAGACCAGCGCACCGCCAACACCGACTATCAGGGCACCGGCGGCGCTTCGGCGAAGCGTCTGAACCGCGAGCGGACCGCGGGCGAGGGCACGCAGGAGATCGTCTGGTCGGGCGGCGAGACCCTGAGCGCCGACGTGGTCATCGCCGCCTTCCGCCTCAAACCCGAGCAGCGTGCCGCCTTGCAGCGCGACTCCCTGCCGACCGCCTTCCATGCCTCGACGCCGCTCACCAAGATCATCTTCTGGATCATCGTCATCCTGCTCGTGCTGATGCTCGTCCGTTGCAGCCAGGGCAGCGGCGACTGCAGCCAGGCGCTCAGGACCTTCGGCAGTGCCTCGCAGGAATACCAGAGCTGCCTCAACAAGCAGCGCAGCGGCGCCGCGATCGGAACCCTTGGCGGCGCATTCGGCGGCTTTTCCAGCGGCGGCGGCCACAAATAGCCGGCCGCTTCGACGGCACATTTACCCCACTCACAGCAGGAGCGCGCAATGTCACTCGAATGGCTCAAGCCCGAGATCGTCTTCGGGTCCATCCTCTATGCCCTGATCGGCGTCGTCATCTTCTGGGTTTCGTTCGTGATCATCGACAAGCTCACGCCATTCCATCTCTGGGACGAGATCGTGCACAAGAAGAACACGGCGCTGGCGATCGTCGTCGGCTCGATGGCAATCGCCATCGGCATGATCGTCGCGGCGGCGGTGCATGGGTGAGTGACGTCCCGGCGGCGCCGGCCGATGCGGAGTCGCACGCGCATGCGATCCGCCCGGCCGAAGTCGCGCTTCTCGCCTCGGTCTTCATCGTCGCCGCTTGCGGGCTCGTCTACGAGCTCGCCGCGGGCACCCTCGCCAGCTACCTGCTCGGCGATTCGATCCTTCAGTTTTCCACCGTCATCGGCACGTACCTGTTCGCCATGGGCATCGGCTCGTGGTTGTCGCGCTTTCTCGAGCGCCAGCTGGTGGCGCAGTTTCTGCGCGTCGAGCTGCTGGTCGGCCTGGTCGGCGGGCTGACGCCGGCGGCGCTGTTCTCGCTGCAGTCGGCCTCGACGCCGTCGTTCCGCTTCGCCCTCTATGCGCTGGTGCTGCTGGTCGGCATCCTGGTCGGCCTCGAGATTCCGCTGGTCATGCGCATCCTCAAGCGCTACGCCGGGCGATCGGGCAGCGGCAGCCTGAAGATGCTGGTGTCGCAGGTGCTGACCTTCGACTACCTCGGCGCCCTCGTCGTCGCGATCGCGTTTCCGCTATTGCTCGTGCCGCAGCTCGGCCTGATCCGCACCGGCGCCTTCTTCGGCCTAATGAACGCCGGCGTCGCCGTCTGGGCCCTGTGGCTCTTTCGCGGCGAGCTGCGCGGCATCGCGGCACAAGCGACGGCCTGCGTGCTGACGATCGCCGCGCTCGCCTCGGTGTTCGTGTTCGCCGACCGCGTCACGACCTGGGCCGAAGACCGGTTCTATGCCGACCACGTCATCTACAGCGAGACGAGCCCGTACCAGCGCATCGTCATCACCTCGAGCCGGGCCGGCATTCGCCTTTTCCTGAACGGCAACCTGCAGTTCCACTCGCGCGACGAATACCGCTATCACGAAGCGCTGGTCCATCCGGCGCTCTCGGCGACCGTGGCGCCGCGTCGTGTGCTCGTGCTGGGCGGCGGCGACGGCATGGCGGCGCGCGAGATCCTCAAGTACCCGAGCGTCGAGAGCATCACGCTGGTCGAGCTCGATCCGCACATGACGCGGCTCTTCTCGACCGCGCCGCTGCTGCGCGGCCTCAACCACGAGTCGCTGCTCTCGCCGAAGATGCACATTGTCAACGCCGACGCTTTCAGCTGGCTCGAGCAGCACGACGAGATGTTCGACGCCATCGTCGTCGACTTCCCCGACCCGACCAATTTCTCGATCGGCAAGCTCTACACGAAGACCTTCTACGAGCTGGTCGACAACCACCTTTCGGCGAGCGGCTACGCGGTGATCCAGACGACCTCGCCGCTGATCGCGAGGAAGAGTTTCTGGACCGTGGTGACGACGCTCGAAGCCGCCGGCCTGACGACGGCGCCGTACCACGCGCATGTGCCGAGCTTCGGCGAGTGGGGCTTCATCATCGCCAGCCGCCGGCCGTTCGCGATGCCGAAGGCCTTGCCGCCGAATCTTCGCTTTCTCGACCTCGCCGGCCTGCCCGCCCTCTTCCAGTTTCCGCCCGACATGGCGCGCGTGCCAACCGAGGTCAATCGCCTGTCGAACCAGGTGCTGGTGCAGACCTTCGACGACGAATGGGGCAAGGTCGCGCGTTGACGGGATCGGCGCCTCGGCCGACCCGCAGGGCACTGCTCGCGGCC
>JALYSL010000083.1 GCA_030854825.1 Pseudomonadota bacterium | reverse complement strand
CTCCTATCTGAAGGGCAAGGACGCGGAGCGTTATACCGCGCTTATCCAGAAGCTCGGCTTGCGCAAGTAGGCTGGAACGTCGCCGAGAGCCTGACTGGACCGAACCGGCAGGCTCTTCGGCATTTGGAGCGAGCAGCACACAAGCGAGGCTGTGTCATTCCACCGATGTTCGCGAAGACGCGAGCACCTTTGGAATGGCATTTCGCCGAATGTGCCGGCTCCGGGTGACGGCGCCGCCCTGAAGGCGCCCGAAGCAACGGAGAACCACTGATGAGCCTCTTCAACAAGATCACCAAGACCTTCCAATGGGGTCAACACACCGTCACGCTCGAGACCGGCGAAATCGCGCGGCAGTCGAACGGTGCCGTCGTCGTCACCATCGAAGACACCGTCATTCTCGCGACCGTCGTCGCCAAGAAAGACGCCAAGCCCGGCCAGGATTTCTTCCCCCTGACTGTCGACTACATCGAGAAGACCTATGCCGCCGGCAAGATCCCGGGCAGCTTCTTCAAGCGTGAAGGGCGCCCGAGCGAGCTCGAGACGCTGACCTCGCGCCTGATCGACCGGCCGCTGCGGCCGCTCTTTCCCGAAGGCTTCTACAACGAAGTTCAGGTCGTCATCCACGTGCTGTCGCTGAACCCGGAGATCGCGGCCGACATCCCGTCGCTGATCGGCGCCAGCGCGGCACTCGCCATCTCGGGCATCCCGTTCAACGGCCCGATCGGCGCGGCGCGCGTCGGCTACATCGACGGGCAGTACGTGCTCAACCCGTCGAAGACGCAGATGGCCACGACGCAGATGGACCTCATCGTCGCCGGTACCGAAGCGGCCGTGCTGATGGTCGAGTCGGAGGCCAAGCAACTGAGCGAGGAAATCATGCTCGGCGGTGTGGTCTTCGGCCACGAGCAAGGCAACATCGCGGTCGCCGCGATCAACGAGCTGGTGCGCGACGCCGGCAAGGCGGCGTGGGACTGGCAGGCGCCGGCGAAGGACGAGGCGTTCATCGCCCAGGTCTCGTCGCATGCCGAAGCCTCGATCCGCGCGGCTTACCAGATCCGTTCCAAGCAGGCCCGCACGCACGCCACGCGCGACGCCTACGCCGCCGCCAAGAGCGCGCTGACGGCCGCCGGCACGACGTTCGATCCGGTCAAGGTCGACAACCTCCTCTTCGACATCGAAGCCAAGATCGTGCGCAGCCAGATCCTCGCCGGCGAGCCGCGCATCGACGGCCGCGACACGCGCACCGTGCGCCCGATCGAGATTCGCAGCGGTCTCCTGCCGCGCGCCCACGGCTCGGCGCTGTTCACGCGCGGCGAGACGCAGGCGCTGGTCGCCGCCACGCTCGGCACCGATCGCGATTCGCAGCGCATCGACGCGCTCGCCGGCGAGTACAGCGAGCACTTCATGCTCCACTACAACATGCCTCCGTTCGCCACCGGCGAAACGGGCCGCGTCGGCTCGCCGAAGCGGCGCGAGATCGGTCACGGCCGGCTCGCCAAGCGCGCCCTGGTTGCCGTGCTGCCCGACCGCGGCGAGTTCCCGTACTCGATGCGCGTCGTCTCGGAAATCACCGAGTCGAACGGCTCCTCGTCGATGGCTTCGGTGTGCGGCGGCTGCCTCGCTCTGATGGACGCCGGCGTGCCCCTGAAGGCGCACGTCGCCGGTATCGCCATGGGTTTGATCAAGGACGGCAACCGCTTCGCGGTGCTGACCGACATCCTCGGCGATGAAGATCACCTCGGCGACATGGACTTCAAGGTCGCCGGCACCACGGCGGGCGTGACCGCCCTGCAGATGGACATCAAGATCCAGGGCATCACGAAAGAGATCATGCAGGTGGCGCTGGCCCAGGCAAAGGAAGCGCGCCTGCACATCCTCGGCAAGATGACCGAGGCGATGGGCACCGCGAACACCGAGGTCTCGCAGTTCGCACCGCGCCTGTACACGATGAAGATCAACCCGGAGAAGATCCGCGACGTGATCGGCAAGGGCGGCTCGACGATCCGGGCCTTGACCGAAGAGACCGGTTGCACGATCGACATCGGCGAAGACGGCACGATCACGATCGCCTCGACGGACGCCGACAAGGCCGAGTTCGCGAAGAAGCGCATCGAACAGATCACGGCCGAGGTCGAAGTGGGCAAGGTCTACGAAGGCCCGATCACCAAGATCCTCGACTTCGGTGCCCTCGTGAACCTCATGCCCGGCAAGGACGGCCTGCTGCACATCAGCCAGATCGCGCATCAGCGTGTCGAGAAGGTCACCGACTTCCTGAAGGAAGGCCAGATCGTTCGCGTCAAGGTGCTCGAGACCGACGAGAAGGGTCGCGTCAAGCTGTCGATGAAGGCGCTTCTTGACCGCGAGCCGCCGCGCGAGCAACACGCGCATCAAGAGTGATGATCCTCGCGAACGCGTCGTGAAAGCAGTCGAGATCGCAGCGCCCGGCGGGCCCGACGTGCTTCGCCTCACGGAGCGGCCGATGCCGGTCGCCGGCCCGGGCGAAGTGCTCATCCGCGTTGCGGCCTCGGGCATCAACCGACCTGACGTGCTGCAGCGCAAGGGCCTCTACCCGGTGCCGCCCGGGGCATCCGACATCCCGGGCCTCGAGGTCGCCGGAACGATCGTCGAGGGCGACGTCGCGGCGATGCATGCGGCGGCCTTCGCCGTCGGCGACCGCGTCTGTGCGCTCGTGGCCGGTGGCGGCTATGCGGAATATTGCACCGCGCCGGTCGGCCAGTGTCTGCCGTCGCCGGCCAATCTGAGCGACGTCGAAGCGGCCAGCTTGCCGGAAACTTTCTTCACCGTCTGGTCGAACGTGTTCGACCGCGGCCACCTCCAGCCGGGCGAAACGCTGCTCGTGCACGGCGGCTCCAGCGGGATCGGTGTCACCGCGATCCAACTGGCCAAGGCCCACGGCGCCTCGGTGATCGTCACCGTCGGTTCCGAAGAAAAGGCCAGGGCTTGCAAGGCGCTCGGCGCCGATCACGCCATCGACTACAAGACGCAGGATTTTGTCGCCGAAGTGCAGCGCATCACCGCGAAGGCCGGCGTCAACGTCGTGCTCGACATGGTCGCCGGCGACTATCTCGGTCGCGACGTCAAGTGCCTGGCCGAGGATGGGCGGATCGTCATCATCGCCGTGCAGGGTGGCGTTGATTCGCACATCGACGCGAGTCTCGTCTTGCGTCGGCGCCTGGTCATCACCGGTTCGACCTTGCGGCCACGGCCGGTCGCGTTCAAGAGCGCCATCGCGGCTTCATTGAGGCGCGTCGTCTGGCCGTGGATCGAGAGCGGAAAAGTGAAGCCGGTCATTCATGAGATCTTCCCCGCTGCAGAGGCGGCGCGGGCGCATGCCGTGATGGACTCGCACGGGCACATCGGCAAGCTGGTGCTGACGTGGTAAGCAGCCCGGGCCGCACCGGAGCGCGTCGCCGGCTGGTCGTCGGCAACTGGAAGATGAACGGCAGCAAGGAGGCCAACGCAGGCTTGCTCTCGGCGCTGAAATTGGCCGCGCCGTTCGGCGTCGATGTCGCCGTGTGCGCACCGGCCCCCTATCTTGAAGAAGTCGGCGCCGCACTGCAGGGCAGCGGAATCTTCTGGGGCGCGCAGGACTGCTCGAGCCATGCGGCCGGTGCCTTCACCGGCGAGATCTCGGCGGCGATGCTTGCCGAATTCGGCTGTCGCTTCGTCATCGTCGGCCATTCCGAGCGGCGAGCGATGCACGGCGAGGGCGACGTTCTCGTTGCCGAAAAAGCGCAGCAGGCGCTGGCCAGCGGCCTGACGCCGATCGTCTGCGTCGGCGAAACCCTGGCCGAGCGCGATGCGCATCAGACTGAAGCGGTCGTCGGCCGGCAACTCGGCGCCGTCATCGACCTGCTCGGCGACAACGTTGATCGAACGGTTCTCGCCTACGAGCCGATATGGGCGATCGGCACCGGCCGTACCGCGACACCGGCGCAAGCGCAAGGCGTGCACGCGCGGTTGCGGGCCGCGCTCGGTGCTGTGGGCGGCAACGCCGCCACCGTGCCGATCCTCTACGGCGGTAGCGTCAAGGCCGACAACGCCGCTTCGCTTTTTGCCGAGCCCGACATCGATGGCGGCCTGATCGGCGGCGCATCGTTGAATGCGGCGCAATTCGTCGCCATCTGCAGGGCGGCCGCCTGAGGCGCGGATCGCGCCTCGGATCTTTCGGAGTCGAACAAAAATGAACATGGTCATGAACTTCGTGCTTGCGCTGCAGATCCTGACGGCGCTGGCGATGATCGGCTTGGTGCTGATCCAGCATGGCAAGGGTGCCGACATGGGCGCCTCGTTTGGCAGCGGTGCCTCGGGCAGCCTGTTCGGCGCCACCGGCAGCGCCAACTTCCTATCGCGTTCGACGGCGGTCTGCGCCGCCGTCTTCTTCGCCTGCACACTGGCGCTCGCGTACGCGTCGAACGAGCGGCCGAGGGCCGCGGCCGGCAGCATCCTCGATCTTCCGTCGGCCGGCGCATCGGCACCCGGCGCGGCTGCCTCGGGCGCTGCTGCAATCCCGGGCGCGGCGAGCAGCGTCGCGAGGTCTGCCATGGCGGCATCGGCAGCGCCGCAGCCGATCGTCCCTGCGCGACCGGTGGCGGCCTCGGGCGCCGGGGCGATCCCGCAGAAATAAGACGCGCCTCAGCTAGAATTCGCGGTTGCCCGGCGAGCCATTCCTCATGCCAGCCGAAGCAGCGAATCAAGTGCCGCCGACGTGGTGAAATTGGTAGACACGCTATCTTGAGGGGGTAGTGGCGAAAGCTGTGCGAGTTCGAGTCTCGCCGTCGGCACCATCTCATGACCCTGGACCCTTACCTGCCCGTCATCCTCTTCATCCTGATCGGTGTGGCGGTTGGCGTTGCGCCGCAGGTTCTCGGCTTCGTGCTCGGTCCGCACAAGCCCGACCAGGCGAAGAACTCTCCGTACGAATGCGGCTTCGAGGCCTTCGAAGACGCGCGCATGAAGTTCGACGTGCGCTATTACCTCGTCGCCATCCTCTTCATCCTGTTCGATCTCGAGATCGCCTTTCTCTTTCCGTGGGCGGTGGCGTTGCGCGAGATCGGCCCGACCGGCTTCTGGGCGATGATGCTTTTCCTCGGCATCCTTGTCGTCGGCTTTGTCTACGAGTGGAAGAAGGGCGCCCTGGATTGGGAATGAACATGAGCTCCACGCTCACTATCGATCGCTGCCCCCCGAGGGGGCGCAGGCTCCCTTGGGGCGGCACGGCCGGAGCCTGACATGAGCCTGGACGGCGTTCTCAAGGAAGGCTTCGTCACGACGAGCCTCGATGCGGTCATCAACTGGTCGAAGACGGGCTCGCTGTGGCCCATGACCTTCGGCCTGGCCTGCTGCGCCGTCGAGATGATGCATGCCGGCGCGGCGCGCTACGACATCGATCGCTTCGGCATGCTGTTCCGGCCGAGCCCGCGCCAGAGCGACCTGATGATCGTCGCCGGCACGCTCTGCAACAAGATGGCGCCGGCGCTGCGCAAGGTCTACGACCAGATGGCCGAGCCGCGCTGGG
>JALYSL010000058.1 GCA_030854825.1 Pseudomonadota bacterium | reverse complement strand
AGCTGATGCCGAAGCCACCGACGCCGATCAGCGTCAGGCCGATGAGGCCGGCGATCGCCGGAATCGCCGCCAGGATGCAGACGTAGCCGCTGTAGATCGAAGCGACGCTGGCGCTTTCGCCCGCGATCACGGGCCATGTCGTCTTCGGCCTGAGCAAGATGGATTGCACGCGTTCGATCAATGACATGGCCGGCTCCTCCGATCGGATGCTGATTTTTCTCGGCCGCCGCGTCGGCGCGGCTCGCCCCTCTCAGGGCCGCATGGTAGCGCTTCGCTTGCACCGCCCAGGGCGGCTGCGGCGTTCAGGCGTTGAGATAGTTCGAGCGGCCGCCGAGCCAGCGTTCGACGTGCCGCGCCGCGGCTTCCGGATCGACATCGAGAAGGCGATCGGCGACGCGGCGAGCTTCGAGGAGGATCTCTTCGTCGGCAACCGGGTCGGCGAAACGCAGCAATGCCGCTCCCGACTGGCGGGCGCCGAGCAGCTCGCCCGGGCCGCGAATTTCGAGGTCGCGCCGCGCGATCTCGAAGCCGTCGCCCGTCTCGAGCAAGGCTTTCAGCCGCGCCTTCGCCGTATCGGAGAGCGGCGCCGAATACAGCAGGACGCAGATGCTCGCCGTCGTGCCGCGGCCGACCCGGCCGCGCAGCTGGTGCAGTTGCGACAGGCCGAAGCGCTCGGCATGCTCGACGACCATCAGCGACGCATTGGCCACGTCGACGCCGACCTCGATCACCGTCGTCGCGACGAGCACGGCAATCTGGCCGCTCGCGAACAGCGCCATCACGGCCGTCTTTTCCGCCGCCGACATGCGGCCGTGCAGCAAGCCGATCATGTGGCCGGGGAAGGCGGCACAAAGCTGGGCGTGGGCAGCGGTGGCGTTCTGCAGGTCGAGCACCGCCGATGCCTCGACCAGCGGGCAGACCCAGTAGACCTGCCGCCCGCGTGCGATTTCGTCGCCGATGCGGGCAATCACCTCGTCGCGCTTCGCGTCGGCGAACAGGCGCGTCTCGATCGGCGTGCGGCCCGGCGGCAGCGAATCGATGGTGCTCACGTCGAGATCGGCGAACAGCGTCATCGCCAAGGTGCGCGGGATCGGCGTCGCGCTCATCATGAGCATGTGAGGCTCGAGCGCCTCGCCCTGGGCATTGCTCTCGCCGAGCTTGGCGCGCAACGCCAGGCGCTGCGTCACGCCGAAGCGATGTTGCTCGTCGATGATCGCCAGGCCGAGCCGGGCGAAGCGGACCTGATCTTCGATCACCGCGTGCGTGCCGACGACGAGCGCCGCTTCGCCCGACTCGACCTGCGCGAGCATCTTCGTCCGCGCCTTGCCCTTGCGGCTGCCAGTGAGCCAGGCGACGGTGATGCCGAGCGGCGAGAGCCAGCCGACCAGCTTCTTGAGGTGCTGCTCGGCCAGGATCTCGGTGGGCGCCATCAATGCGCACTGCCAGCCGGCGCCGATGACGACCGTGGCCGCCAAGGCGGCAACCACCGTCTTGCCGGAGCCGACGTCGCCTTGAAGCAATCGGTGCATCGGCACCCCTCGCCCGAGATCGCGTGCGATCTCCTCGGCGACCCGGTGTTGCGCCGCCGTCAATTGGAAGGGCAACGCGGCGAGCAGGGCGTCGTGCAAGCCGGAGCGGGGCGCCGCGAACGCGGGTGCGCGCTGCTGTTCGCGCTCGCGTTTGGCGCGCAGTTGCGAAAGTTGCTGGGCCAGCAACTCGTCGAACTTGAGCCGATGCCAGGCCGGATGCGAGCGGTCCTCGAGTACTTGCGCCTCGAGGCCGGGCACCGGCTGATGCAGGCGGAGCAAGGCCTCGCGCAGGGTCGGCAGATGCGCTGGCGTCGAGCCCGCGGGCAGGATCTCTTCCAGGTCGGCGCGGGCCAGGCCCGCGGCCACGGCCTTGCGCAACACCGCCTGCGACAGCTGCACCGTGCTGGGGTAGACGGGCGTGAGCGCCGTCGGAAGCGCGGTATCGGCGGCCTTGAAGCTCGGGTGCACCATTTCCAGGCCGAAGAAGCCGCCCCGCGCCTCGCCGCGCACGCGCATGCGCCGGCCTTCGGCGAAACTCTTTTGCTGCGACGGGTAGAAGTGCAGGAAGCGGAGCACGAGATCCCCGCTCTCGTCCTGCAGCGTCACGACGAGTTGCCGGCGCGGCCGGAACTGGATTCGCGACGTCGTGACCACGCCCTCGATCTGCCCGACCTCGCCGTCGTGCAGGCTGGCGATTGGAACGACGCGCGTCTCGTCTTCGTAGCGCAGCGGCAGGTGCAGCGCCAGGTCGATGTCGCGTACGAGGCCGAGCTTTTCGAGCGCCTTGTCGGCGGCCGAGGCCGCGCGGCGCGGCGATCCGTCGGCGCCCGCGGGCGGTGAAGTGGCCATGGGAGAATTTTGCTCGCCGCCCGAGCCATGACGACAGCCTCCTCGCCTTCATCTTCGCTGACGCTCGCCGACTTCGATTTCGCGCTGCCGGCCGAGCTCATCGCCCAGCACCCGGCCAGCGAGCGAAGCGGCTCGCGGTTGCTCGATGCCAGCGCCGCCGCCACCGTCGATCGACGCTTTCGCGAGCTGCCCGAGTTGCTGCGCGAGGGCGACCTGCTCGTCGTCAACGACACCAAGGTGATCAAGGCGCGGCTGCTCGGCGTGAAGGCCAGCGGTGGCACTGTCGAGGCGCTGGTCGAGCGGGTCGGAACCGGCGGCGCGGTTTTCGCCCACGTGCGCGCCAGCAAATCGCCGAAGGCGGGAAGCACGATCCGCTTCGCCGATGCTTTCGATGCCGAGGTCGTCGGCCGCGGCGGCCACAACGGGTCGCTCTTCGAGCTTCGTTTCCCGGGCGATCCGCTCATCCTGCTCGAACGCCATGGCCACGTGCCGCTGCCGCCCTACATCGCCCGCGACGATGGCGCCGACGACGAGCGGCGTTACCAGACGGTCTTCGCCTCGAGGCCAGGCGCCGTCGCCGCGCCGACCGCCGCGCTGCACTTCGATGCGGCC
>JALYSL010000051.1 GCA_030854825.1 Pseudomonadota bacterium | reverse complement strand
AAGATGGCCGCCGACTACGGCATCGATTACCTCGGCGCGCTGCCGCTCAAGCTCTCGATCCGGGAACAGGCCGACGGCGGCACGCCCACCGTCGCCGCCGAGCCCGACGGCGAGGTCGCGGCGCTCTATCGCGCTGTTGCGCGCAAGGTCGCGGTGAAGATCGCCGAGCGTTCGAAGGATTTTTCGTCGCGCTTTCCGACCATCACGGTGTCGAAGGACACCTGAACCGATCCGGCCGATAGCTTCGCGGGCTTCGTCCGCCGCGACAACGCCGCGCTATGCGGCCACGCCACTCGTGTTCGCGGCCGCCAGGAAGAACTGTGAAGTGCCGGTTAGGCGATGCGGGCGATGTCGCGCAGATGCGTGGGCCCGGCGCGGCGCTCGATCTCGGCCAGCAAGGGCTTGTTCCAGCCGAGCATGAACATCGCTTCGGCAGTGACGAACATCGGGCCGACCAGGAGGCCGATGATGTCGTCGGCGAAGGCGGGCTTTCTGCCCTCGTACCAGTGACCCATGAACTGGATCAGCCAGCCGATCGCAAAGAACCCGGTGCCCCAGCCCAGCCAGACGCCGACGCTGCTGCCGCCGGTGACGTCGTGGCCGAGCTTGATCAGGATGCCGACCGCGGCACTGACCGCGACGCCGAGAAGGATGTTGCCGCGCGTCAGGTACCAGGCCGCGGCGAGTGCGAAGGCGATCCAGGCCGGCGTCAACGAGACCCCGAACGCCGGCAGAGCGGGCCGTGCGAGCAGGATGCCGATACCGAAGACGATCATCGGCACACCGACGAAATGGCTGACGATGTTGCGCCGGTCGCGGTGGTACTCCGCGTACTGGGCCAGGAGCTCGATGGAGTTGCGCATGCATGGGCCTCGATTCGGCAGGACAACATATTAGGCCAACTGGCAAGTCCCGTCCGGGTATGGGTGAGCGAGGGCGTGAGCGACCGCACGGCAGGCGACCGGCAAAGGAAGCACAAAGCGGCCGCGACCGCTCCCTACAATCCGCGCACTTTCATCGGCGCGGGGCGGCATGAGCATCAAGAGCGACAAGTGGATCCGCCGGATGGCCCGGGAGCACGGGATGATCGAGCCCTTCGAGCCCGGCCAGGTGCGCCATGCCACGGACGCCAACGGCGCGCAGACGCGCATCGTCAGCTACGGCACCTCGAGCTACGGTTACGATATCCGCTGCGCGCCCGAATTCAAGGTCTTCACGAACATCTTCTCGACCGTCGTCGACCCGAAGAATTTCGACGAGAAAAGCTTCGTCGACATCAATGCCGACGTTTGCGTCATCCCGCCGAACAGCTTCGTGCTGGCCCGCACACTCGAATACTTCCGCATTCCGCGCAACGTGCTAACGATCTGCCTCGGCAAGAGCACCTACGCGCGCTGCGGAATCATCGTCAACGTGACCCCGCTCGAGCCGGAGTGGGAGGGCTACGTGACGCTGGAATTCAGCAACACGACGCCGTTGCCGGCGCGGATCTACGCCGGTGAGGGTTGCGCCCAGGTCATCTTCTTCGAGAGCGACGAGGTCTGCGAGACCAGTTACAAGGACCGCGGCGGCAAGTATCAGGGCCAGCAGGGCGTGACGTTGCCGAAGACCTGACGACCGGTTTGCGCGCTTGCCGACAAGAGGCGGCGCCGCACCGGTCTAGCATCCCACCACCTTGAAGCGGGGAGACGACGATGCGGATGGACGGTGAAGACGAGAGCAGCAACGTCGAAGACGTTCGCGGCATGAGTGGCGGCGGCGGCGGGTTCGGGATCGGTGGCCGCGGCATCGGCATCGGCGGCGTGGCCGTGGCGCTCATCGCCGGCTGGATTTTCGGCGTCAACCCGCTCACCATCCTCGGCTTGATGAGCGGCGGCGGTGGCAACAGCGGCGGCCAGGTCGTGCAGCAGCAGACCGTGGCGCCGGCGGCACCGCCGCGCAGCGATCCGCAGGCCCGGTTCGTGGCGCAGATCCTGCACAGCACCGAGGTCGCCTGGACCGATGTCTTTCGCGAATCCGGCAAGACCTACCAGCCGCCGCGCCTCGTGCTCTTCAGCGGCAGCTGGCCGACGGCCTGCGGCCAGGGCGAAGCGGCGATGGGGCCGTTCTACTGCCCGAACGACCAGAAGGTCTACATCGACCTTCGCTTCTTCGATCTGCTGGCGCAAAAGCTCGGCGCGCCGGGCCAGTTCGCGCAGGCCTACGTGATCGCCCACGAGGTCGGCCACCACGTCCAGAACCAGCTCGGCATCATGAAGAAAGTCGACGCGCTGCGCAGCCGCGGCGGCGAGGCGCAGGCCAACGCGTTGAGCGTGCGCGTCGAGCTGCAGGCCGACTGCTTCGCCGGCGTCTGGGCCAACCGATCGCAGAAGGAGCAGGGCTGGCGGCTCGATCCGGGCGACATCGAGACGGCGCTCAACGCGGCGGCGCAGATCGGCGACGACACGCTGCAGCGCAAGTCCCGCGGCACGGTCGTGCCGGAAACGTTCACCCATGGCACGAGCGCGCAGCGGGTGAGCTGGTTCAAGCGCGGGGTCGACGGCGGCAGCGTCGATCGCTGCAATACCTTCGAAGGGCGCGATCTTTAAATCGACCTGGGCGACGCGCCTCGGCGGACTCAGTACGTGCCGGCGATGAGGATGTTCTTGTCGACCTTGTGGATGTCGGTGTGACCGCAGAAGGCCATCGTCAGCTCGAGTTCGTTGGCAAGAAGCTCGAGGCAACGGGTCACGCCCGGCTGGCCCATCGCGCCCAGACCGTAGACGAAGGCGCGCCCGATCAGCGTGCCGCGAGCGCCGAGCGCCCAGGCCTTCAGGATGTCCTGGCCGGAGCGAATGCCGCCGTCCATCCAGACCTCGATTCGCGAGCCGACCGCGTCGGCGATCGCCGGCAGTGCGCTGATCGCCGAAGGCGCGCCGTCGAGCTGGCGGCCACCATGGTTGGAAACGACCAGCGCGTCGGCGCCGCTTTCGACCGCCAACCTCGCGTCTTCGGCGTCGAGGATCCCCTTCAGGATGAGCTTGCCGCCCCAGCGCTGCTTGATCCACTCGATATCGGCCCAGGTGAGCGTCGGATCGAACTGCTGCGCGGTCCAGGCGCTGAGCGAGGCCATGTTCTCGACCCCTTTGACGTGGCCGACGATGTTGCCGAAGCTGCGCCGCTTCGTGCCGAGCATCGCCAGACCCCAGCCCGGCTTGGTCGCCAGGTTGACGATGTTGCGCAGCGTCGGCTTCGGCGGCGTCGACAGGCCGTTCTTGATGTCCTTGTGGCGTTGGCCGAGCACCTGCAAGTCGAGCGTCAGCACCAGCGCACTGCATCTGGCCGCCTTGCAGCGATCGATCAGCCGGCCGATGAACTCGCGGTCGCGCATGACGTAGAGCTGGAACCAGAACGGCGCCTTCGTGTTCGCCGCGACATCCTCGATCGAGCAGATGCTCATCGTCGACAGCGTGAACGGCACGCCGAACGCCTCGGCCGCGCGCGCCGCCAGGATCTCGCCGTCGGCGTGCTGCATGCCGAGCATGCCGATCGGCGCCAGCGCCACCGGCATGGCCACGTCCTGGCCGATCATCCGGGTACGCAAGCTGCGCTTTTCGATGTTGACGGCGACGCGCTGGCGCAGCTTGATCTTCTGGAAGTCGGCCTCGTTGGCGCGATAGGTGCTCTCGGTCCACGAGCCGGCATCGGCGTAGTCGTAGAACATGCGCGGCACCTTGCGCCGGGCGAGCTCACGCAGGTCTTCGATGTGGGTGATGACAGGAGCTGAATTCGAGGCCATGGACGATGCTACGACAGCGCGCCGTCGGCACTTGTCTCAGCGTGAGGCCGGCTCCGGCGACAGGTCGAAGAGCGGCAAGCCCGGGATGTCGGGGTCGGTCGCCGGGATGGCGCGCACCTTCGCTCGAGGCGCCACGACATTGCCTGCCACCAGCTCGCTCAGCTTTTCGAGTCCCGATGCGCGCACCCCGAGCAGGCGCAGGCGGCGCGCCAGTTCGACCCGCTTCAGGCACTGGCCGGCCGCCCTTCGGATTTCGCGGCCGTCGAGCGTGTGCGCCGGCAGCGTCAGCGCCCGCGTCGCGATCTTGAAATCATCGAAGCGCAGCTTGATGCCGATCGTCTTTGCCGCGTAGCCCTTGCGGGCGAGGTCGCCGGCGAGCTTGCTGCACAGGTCGGTGAAGACGGCGCCGAGCTCGGCCCGATCGCGCACGGCGTGCAGGTCGCGTTCGAAGGTGGTCTCGCGACTGATCGATTCCGGCTCGCTCGAGGTGACGACCGGGCGCTCATCGCGACCATGTGAGGCTTCGTGCAGCCAGGCACCGAAGCTCTTGCCGAACTGGGCGACCAGGAAGGCCGGCTCGGCGGCGGCGACGTCGCCGATGGTGTGGATGCCGATGGCGGCGAGCTTCTCGGCGGCCTTCGGGCCGATGCCGTTGACCTTGCGCGCGGCGAGCGGCCAGATCCGCGCCGCGATGTCGGTCTCGGCGAGCAATGTCAGGCCATCCGGCTTGTCCAGCTCGGAGGCGATCTTCGAGAGCAGCTTGTTCGGGGTGATGCCGATCGAGCAGTTGAGCCCCGTCGCTTCGCGCACTGCAGCCTTCAGGCGAAGGCCGGCCTCGCGGCCGGCGTCGTCGTGAACGCCCGGCAGCTCGCTCAAGTCGACGTAGATCTCGTCGATGCCGCGATCCTCGACGACCGGCGCGACGCTGCGCACCGCGGCCTTGAAGAGGCGCGAATACTTGCGGTACTCGTCGAAGTCGACCGGCAGCAAAACCGCGTCGGGCGCCAGCGCCGCCGACTTCATCATGCCCATGGCCGAGAAGACGCCGAACTTGCGCGCCTCGTAGGTGCTGGTGGTGACGACGCCGCGGCCGACATAGTCGCGCAAGGCGAAGAACTGGCGCGTGCCGTCGGCCCGCAGGCGCGGTTGTCGGTCCCGGCCGCCGCCGATGACGACGGGCAGGCCGCGCAGCTCCGGGTAGCGCAGCAGCTCGACCGACGCATAGAAGGCGTCCATGTCGAGGTGGGCGATCAGGCGGCGCATCGTGGCTTCGATGTTAGGCTGTGCGCTGGGAATTGCGGCGCCGGCAGGCACCCGACCGCGCCGTCGAAAAGCCGAGGAGGCGGACTCGAATGACCCCCGATTCCACGATGACATCGATCCGGTTCGCGACGCCGGCCGACGCTCTCGTGGTGGCTGAAATGTCGCGCGACCTGATCGAGCACGGGCTCGGCTGGAGCTGGACCCGCGAGCGGATCCTGCGCAGCCTGCGCCATCCCGACATCAATGTCGTCGTCGCCGTCCGCGACGCCGAGCGGGCTGGCTTCGGCATCATGAAATACGGCGACGACGAAGCCCACCTGCTGTTGCTCGCGGTGCGGCCCGGGCATGCTCGCCACGGCGTCGGTCGAACATTGGTCGACTGGCTCGAGGCGACGGCCCGCGTTGCCGGCATCCTCAGGGTCAGCCTCGAGGCGCGCGTCGGCAACACCGCGGCGCGCGCGTTCTACGCTCGCCTCGGCTTTGCCCAGACGCAGCTCATGCCGGGCTACTACGGCGGGCGAGAAGCGAGCCTGCGAATGGTCAAGGAGCTCGGCGCCGAGCGCACCGGTACGCCATGAGAAAAGCAGCCGCAGCGGCATTGGCCTTCGCGGCGGCGATGGCGTCGCAGGTTTTCGCCGCCGATCAGGCCGGCGTCGATGCGACGGCCCTGCCGTTCGCCACCGAGCGTCTTTCGGCGAGCGCCGACGAGTGCGCCGTCTGGCGCCGCGAGCGCAGTTTCGCGCAAAGCGTCGAGGCCCACGATGCGGCTGCCTGGGCAGCGCATCTTCACGCCGGTGCCATCTTCAACGCCGGCACCGCCGACGCCGACCGCGGTCGCGACGAGGTGATGAAGAGTTGGGCGGGAATCGTCGAGGGCAAGTCTCTCGTGCTGCGCTGGCGACCGGGCATCGTCATGATCGGCGGGGATCCGAACGTTGCGGTCTCGCGCGGGCCCTACATCCTGCAGACCACCAAGGACAGGGCCGCCGCGTTCACCGTCGGCTTCTACCAGACCATCTGGGTTCGCGACGCGAGCGATGCGATCTGGCGCGTTCTCTTCGACGGCGGCGCATCGACGCCGACAAAGGTTGCCGATCGAGCCGCGGCCGATACCTGGGTCGCAGCGCAGACGATGTCCGACTGCTTGGTTTCAGCGAAGCCCTGACCGCGTATCGATGCAATGCGCGGCAACCAAGCCCGCGCCCGACCTCAGCGGGTCGAAGCGACCGCCTCAGGCGCGGATCACGCCGCTCTTGAAGAGGCCGCGGTCGGCGGCGCCGTGGATGGAATAGACCATGGCGCCGTCACGCGGCAGCAGCACGTCGATCGCCCGATCGAGGGCCGCGGTGGCCCGAGCCAATGATTCGCGTTGCGCGGCGACCTGACCGCTGGCCTGGGCAAGACGGACGCGCAGGGCCTGCGGCAACGGGCCGGTCCGGGCCGCATCCGAGAAATGGCTGACCGCGCTGGCGAGCGCGCGGTGCAGCTCCGAGGCATGCAGGTCGATGCCGGGGGCATCGCGCGAGCGCAGCGCCAGGCCGAGCGCGGCGAGCCGCGATTCGACTGCCGACAGACGGGCCTCGAGCTCCGGCGCGGCCGCGGCAACGGGTGCCGGCAAACGCGGCGCGTCGTGCATCAGCCCCGCAC
>JALYSL010000044.1 GCA_030854825.1 Pseudomonadota bacterium | reverse complement strand
ACGTAGCGAAGCTCAGTCAGTGTCATTCCGCAGCGAGACCGGCCGGGCGCCGGGCCGCCCCAAGGCCGGCCGCGCCCCCTCGGGGGGCAGCGAACGAAGAGAGCGTGGGGGTCCCATCTAGGCGCCGATGATCGCGGAGACGCCGCCGTCGATCGGCAGCACCTGGCCGGTGATGTGCTTGCCGGCCTGCGAGGCGAACAGCAGCGCCGCGCCCTTCAGGTCGTCGTCGTCGCCGATGCGCAGCAACGGCGCGTGGCCGGCCAGGTTGGCCGCGCCGACGCGGGCGATCGTGCCTTTTGTCATCTTGCTCGGGAACATGCCCGGCGCCAACGCATTGACGTTGATGTTGTACTTGCCCCATTCGCCGGCCAAGGTGCGCGTGAAATTGACGACCGCCGCCTTGCTGGTGTTGTAGGCGACCATCGCCATGTCGGCGCTGTTGCCGGCGAGGCCAGCGATCGACGCCACGTTGATGATCTTGCCTTGCCGACGCGGGATCATGGTGTGCTTGCCGATCGCCTGGCTCATCAGGAAGATCGAGCGGATGTTGAGGTTCATCACCTTGTCCCAGGCTTCGAGCGGGTGATCCTCGGCCGCCGCACCCCAGGTGGCGCCGGCGTTGTTGACCAGAATGTCGACGTGGCCGAGCCGGGCGATGGCGTCTTCGGCAACGCGCACGATCTCGCTGGGCTGGCTCGCGTCGGCGGCGATCCAGAGCGCCTCGATGCCGTGGCTCTTCAGCTGCGCCGCCGATTCCTCGAGGTCGCCGGCCTTGCGCGAGGTGAGCATCACGCGTGCGCCGGCTTCGCCGAGCGCCTCCGCGATCTGCAGGCCCAGGCCGCGCGAGCCGCCGGTGACCAGCGCCGTCTTGCCGGTGAGATCGAAGAGCTTGTGGATGTCGGTGCTCATGTATGACTGTCCTTGATGAAGAGCGTGTTCGCCGGCAGAGTCAGTGTTTCGCCGGATCGCTCATGCGCGAGCGAACCCAGACAAGGACCGCGCCGGCGAGTGCCGCCACGGCACCGCCTGCGACGATGCCCCAGCCGAAGGCTGCGCCGTCACGGCCGAGAGCGAGGCCGAGAATGACGCCGAACAGGCCGCCGTAGATGAGAACCCAGATCCACACGTCGACGCGTGCCGCCGGCAATTTCAAAACGACTCCTCCGTCATCGTTCGGCAGGTGTCGTCGCGCGACTCGACGACGCCGAGCCAGGCGGCCACTTTCGGCAACTCGTAGTGGAAGAAGTAGCGACAACAGGCGAGCCGCCCACCCTGCGACGCGTCGAGCGCGCCGGTGATGGCGCGGGTGGCGACGTCGAGCCAGATCCAGGCGACCACGACGTGGCCGAAGGCCTGCAGATACGGCGTCGCGTTGGCGAGCGCTTCATCGGCGGAACCGGTGGCCCAGGCCGCGCGCGTCGCCGATTCGAGACGATCGCCGGCCGCCTGCAGCGCTTTCGCATACGGCGCAAGCGTGGTTTCGGCACTCGCGCCGGCAATCGTCTGGTCGATCGCGTTGCGCAACGCGGCCAGGCCGGCCCCCTCGTTCATCACGACCTTGCGCCCGAGCAGGTCGAGCGCCTGGATGCCATGCGTGCCTTCATGGATCATGTTGAGGCGGTTGTCGCGCCAATACTGTTCAACCGGAAAGTCGCGCGTGTAACCGTAGCCGCCGAGCACCTGGATGGCGAGGCTGTTCGCCTCCAGGCACCACTCGCTCGGCCAGCTCTTGGCGACCGGCGTCAACACCTCGAGCATGAGGTGGGCGCGCGCCCGAGCCGTTTCGCCACCGGTGTGCAGCTCGTCGACCAGACGGGCGCAATACAGCTCGAGTGCCAGCGCGCCTTCGCAATAGCTTTTCTGTGCCAGCAGCATGCGCTTGACATCGGCGTGCTCGATGATCGGCACCTGCGGCTTCGACGCATCCTTGCCACCCGGCCCGATCAGCCGGCCTTGCGGCCGCGACTTCGCATACTCGAGCGAGGCCTCGTAGCCGGCGAAACCGAGCATCGCCGCCCCCAGGCCGACGGCAATGCGGGCCTCGTTCATCATGTGGAACATGCAGCGCAGGCCCTCGCCTGCAGCGCCGACGCGGTAGCCCACGGCAACGGCGCCGGTGCCGTCCCCGCCGCCGTCCCCGCCGGCTGCGCCGCGCACCGGGAACTTGCCTTCGCCGAAATTCAGCAACGTGTTCGGGATGCCGCGATAGCCTAGCTTGTGGTTCAGCCCGGCCAGGGACACGTCGTTGCGCTCGCCCGTCGGCTGCCCTTTCGCATCGACCAGCTTCTTCGGCACGATGAAGAGCGAGATGCCTTTGGTTCCGGGGACGAGCCTGCCATCGGCTGCGGGGATCTTCGCCAGGACGAGGTGGATGATGTTTTCCGTCAGCTCGTGCTCGCCATTCGAGATCCACATCTTGTTGCCGCGCAGCCGATAGCGCGCACCGAGCGGGTCGCCCTCGAAGTCGGCACCGTCGGGAACGGCGCGCGTGACGATGTCGGAAAGGCTCGATCCGGCCTGCGGCTCCGACAGGCACATCGTTCCCGAAAAGCGCCCCGCGAACTCGTTCCTCGCGAACACTTCCTTCTGCAGGGCCGTGCCGTGCGCCATCAGCAGATTCGCGTTGCCGCTGGTCAGCATGCCGCCACCGCCGATGCCGATGCCGGCCTTCGAGAAGAAACTGTTGGCCGCCATCTCGACGACGCACGGTAGCTGCATGCCTCCGATGTCGTAGTCCTGCGTCGCGGCCAGCATGCCCGATTCGAAATAGGCCTGCGACGCGGCGTGACTGGCGGCCGGCAGATGCACCTTGTCGCCATCGAACCAGGGCTCCTCGGTGTCGGCGAGCCGATTGAACGGCGCGAACTTGTCGCGGGCGATCCGTTCGCAGGTATCGAGTACCGAATCGAAGGTGTCGCGTGAATGGTCGGCGAAGCGTGGCCGCTCGCGCAGCGACTCGACCGAGAGCCAGTCGTGCAGGAGGAAGTCGAGCGTCGAGCGGTAGGTCATTGCTGGATGGCTGCGAATCGCACCTGACGCATGGGATCTGAACGACGGACGCGCTCATAGGCATCTTGCTCACCGTCGCTGCTCGCTGTCTCGAGAATCAAAGATCGAAAGGCTTCCATCCACTCGAGAGTCTGCTCGGGCGACCACGCTGTGCCATGTACTTCAATAAAGGAAGATGCGCTCATGGCGGCGGCTCCGACGGAGCGTGCAGCCGACGTAACTGCGCGATATCCAACTCGTCGATGCTGCGACCCGTGCCGGACTTGAGCGCGATCAGGTGCTGCACGCTGGCGACGGGGATACGCGCGGAACCAAGCATCTTCACAACCGCTGCCGAGCGCAGTTCCGTGAATGGAACGACGGGCCGCACCAGCACATCGACGACCAGACCAGCGGGTGTGGCTTCCCGCAAAGAGAACGCCAGCATGTTCTTTTCTCGGAACCATCGATCGATTTGCGCAGCGTCTGCAAGTGCATCAATGGGAACGGGCAACAATGGTGACAGCCCCATGGCACGAGCGGCGGCTATGAATCGTGCGAGGTTCGCGTCGTCCATCGCGAGAGCGACGTCGACGTCAAGCGTCCCGCGAATAGCGCCCTGCAGCGAAACCGCAAGACCGCCGACGAGTACGTATTCGACAGTAGCGGCATCCATAGCCTCGAAGAAGTCGCTGAATTTCATGCGCGGCCCTTGAGCTTGATGTCGCTCGCTTTCTTTAAAGCACCTCGAACACGCCGGCCGCGCCCATGCCGCCGCCGATGCACATCGTCACCACCACCTTCTTCGCGCCACGGCGCTTGCCTTCGATCAACGCCGCGCCGGTCAGGCGCTGGCCGCTGACACCGTACGGATGGCCGACGGCGATGGCGCCGCCGTTGACGTTGAGCCGGTCCATCGGAATGCCAAGCGTGTCGGCGCAATAGAGCACCTGCACGGCGAAGGCTTCGTTGAGCTCCCACAGATCGATGTCGGCCACGCTGAGGCCGAGCCGCTTGAGTACCTTGGGGACGGCGAAGACCGGGCCTATGCCCATTTCATCCGGCTCGCAGCCGGCAACGGCGAAGCCGAGGAACCGGCCGGGCGGCTTCAGGCCGCGCTGCTCGGCGAGCTTCTCGTTCATGAGCACGCAGGCGCCGGCGCCGTCGCTGAACTGGCTGGCGTTGCCGGCCGAGATGACGCCGCCGGGAATGGCCGGCTTGATGTCCTTTATGCCTTCGTAGGTCGTGCCGGGGCGAATCCCTTCGTCGGCGCTGATCGTCACTTCCTTCGTGCGCAGGCCCATCACCGCGTCAGCGACGCCAGCGAGCACCGTGATCGGCGCGATCTCGGCCTCGAACTTGCCGGCATCGCGCGCGGCCGTGGCCCTCTGCTGGCTGGCGGCGCCGTAGCGGTCCATCCGCTCGCGTTCGATCTTGTAGCGCTTGGCCACCTGCTCGGCCGTCTGCAGCATGTCCCAGTAGATCGTCGGCTTGTGCTCGAGCAGCCACGAGTCGGCGATCATGTGCTTGTTGGCCTCGTTCTGGACACACGAGATCGACTCGACGCCGCCGGCGACGACGATGTCGTTCTCGCCGGCGATGATGCGTTGCGCCGCCATCGCGATCGTCTGCAGGCCGCTCGAGCAGAAGCGGTTCACCGTCATGCCGCTCGTCGTCACCGGCAAGCCGGCGCGCAAGGCGATCTGCCTTGCAATGTTGCTGCCGGTGGCGCCTTCGGGCGTGGCGCAGCCCATGATGACGTCGTCGACCTCGGCGGCGTCGATGCCGGCGCGTTCGACCGCCGCCTTGACGGCGTGGCCGCCGAGCGTCGCGCCATGGGTCATGTTGAAGGCGCCCTTCCAGCTCTTGGCGAGCGGGGTGCGGGCGGTCGAGACGATGACGGCTTGGGTCATGGAGGCTCCTGGAAGGTCAGGCGGATGCGGTGGCGGCTGCCGGAGTAGCGGCAGCCTTGTAGATGCTGTTGCGAGGCCGCGCGAAGACGCGGCGAACCATCGGCTCGAACTCGGCGATCGGCAAGGTCTCGGCGCTCGCGTCGAAGGCCGGGTTGTCGTAGAGATCGCAGAACTCGGCCGTGCGCTCGTAGTGCGGATGGCCGGCGAACTGATTGCGCAAGTTGCGGTCGAGGCCGACGTGATGGAAGAAGTAGTAGCCCTGGAAGATGCCGTGGTGCTGCACCATCCACAGGTTCTCGTCGCTCACGAACGGCTTGAGGATCGCCGCAGCGATGTCGAAGTGGTTCATCGTGCCGAGCGTGTCACCGATGTCATGCAAGAGCGCGCAGACGACGTACTCGTCATCGCGGCCGGCGCGCAGGGCCCGGGTTGCCGTCTGCAGCGAATGGGTGTAGCGGTCGACGGGGAAGCCGCCGTAGTCGCCGTCGAGCAGCTTCAGGTGCGCGAACAGGCGATCCGGCAATGCGCGGGCGAATGGCATGAATTCCGCGCCGATCTTCTGCCAGTCGGCCTGGGTGCTGTCTTCCATGCGAGTGAAGGTGGCGCGATCGTTCATGACTTTCCTTGTCTTGCGGCTCAGCTGTGCGTTAGCGAGAAGCTGAGCAGCACGAAGAATTTCCGCACGCCGGTCGGCCGGCGGATCAGGTGAACGACTTGCCTTCGGACGCGAGCCTTGCGAGCAACCGCGCCGGCTTCCAGAACGACACGTCGTCGTGCGGATTGCGGGCGAAGCGCTTCATCGCCTCGACGACGTTGAACAGGCCCTGCGTGTCCGCGTAGTTCATCGGGCCGCCCCGGAACATCGGAAAGCCGTAGCCGGTGAGGTAGACCATATCGATGTCGCTGGCGCGCTGGGCGATGCCTTCGTCGACGATCTTCGCGCCCTCGTTGACGAGCGCATAGACGAGCCGATGCACGATCTCGTCGTCGCCGATCTTCCTGGGCGCGATGCCGAGGTCGGCGCGGTGCTTCTCGATCATGTCGACCACGGTCCGGCTCGGGATCGCATCGCGCTTGCCCGGCACGTAGTCGTACCAGCCGGTGCCCGTCTTCTGGCCGAAGCGGCCCATCTCGCAGAGCAGGTCGGCGGTCTTCGAGTAGCGGATGTCGGGCTTCTCGACGTAGCGGCGCTTCCTGATATACCAGCCGACGTCGTTGCCGGCCAGATCGCCCATGCGAAACGGCCCCATCGCCATGCCGAACTTCTCCATTGCCTTGTCGACCTGCGCCGGCGTCGCACCTTCTTCCAGCAGGAAGCCGGCCTGGCGCGAGTACTGCTCGATCATGCGGTTGCCGATGAAGCCGTCGGTCACGCCGGAGACGACGCAGGTCTTCCTGATCTTCTTGCCCAGCGCCATCACCGTCGCCAGCACGTCCTTGGCGGTCTTCTTGCCGCGCACGACCTCGAGCAGCTTCATGACGTTGGCGGGGCTGAAGAAATGCATGCCGACGACGTCCCCGGGCCGCTTCGTGAACGCGGCGATCTTGTCGACGTCGAGCGTCGAGGTGTTCGAGGCGAGGATGGCGCCCGGCTTCATCACTTCGTCGAGCGTCTTGAAGACCTGCTCCTTCACGCCCATGTCCTCGAACACCGCTTCAATGACGAGGTCGGCGTCTTTCAGATCGTCGTACTTCAGCGTCGTCGTGAGCAGGGCCATGCGCTCGTCGAGCTTGTCCTGCTTGAGCTTGCCTTTCTTGACCTGCGCTTCGTAGTTTTTGCGCATGATGCCGACACCCTTGTCGAGCGCTTCCTGCTTCGTCTCGAGCATCACGACGGGGAGGCCGGCGTTGAGAAAGTTCATGGCGATGCCGCCGCCCATCGTGCCGGCGCCGATCACGGCGACCTTCTTGATCTCGCGCAGCGGCGTATCGGCCGGCACGTCGGCGATCTTGCTGGCCGCACGCTCGGCCATGAAGACGTGGCGCAGCGCTTTCGATTCCGGTGTGACCATCAGCGCCAGGAAGAGCTCGCGCTCGTACTTCATGCCGTCATCGAACTTCATCTTCGTCGAGGCGGCAACAGCGTCGACGCACTTCAGCGGCGCCGGAAAGTTCTTCGCGATCGCGCCGACCGTGTTGCGCGCGAACTGGAAATAGGCATCAGCATTCGCGTAAGCGACCTTCAGGTCGCGCACCAGCGGCAGCGGCCGCACATCGACCTTCTCGTGGGCGTAGGCGATCGCGGCCTCGACGACGTCGCCGTCGGCAATCCTGTCGAAGAGTCTCTGCCCCGGCTGCTTCGCCAGCAACTCGCTCTTGACCGGCTCGCCGCTGACGATCATGTTGAGCGCCGTCTCGACGCCGAGCACGCGCGGCAGCCGCTGCGTGCCGCCGGCGCCGGGAATCAGGCCGATCTTCACTTCCGGCAGCGCCACCTGCGTGCCCGGCGCGGCGACGCGGTAGTGGCAGCCGAGCGCCAACTCGAGGCCGCCACCCATCGCCACGCTGTGCACCGCCGCGACGATCGGCTTGGTGCTCGCTTCGAGCGCGAGGATGACCGAGAGCAGGTTGGGCTCGGCGATCGCCTTCGGCGAGCCGAACTCGCGGATGTCTGCGCCGCCCGAGAACGCCTTGCCGGCGCCGGTGATGACGATGGCCTTCACCGCGTCGTCGGCGAGGGCCTTGTCGAGGCCGTCGACGATGCCGCGCCGTGTCTCGTAGCCCAGCCCGTTGACGGGCGGGTTGTTCATGCTGATGACGGCGACGTCGCCGCGGACTTCGTAGGTTGCGCTCATGAAACGATCCTCAGCTGGGCGCCGACCGGGCGGCCGGCGCAAAAAAGCACGTTCGTTCCATTCTAGGACGCCGTGTTCGCGACTCGCTGTCCCAGCAGCGACAAGGCGAACGCCATGAAACCTAGACTTCCAGCCACTCCTTGCGCACCTCGGCGTTAGCGCGCAGCGCCGTCGGCGTGCCCTCGAAGACGATCGCGCCGTGGCCCATGACGTAGCAGCGTTCCGAGATCTCGAGCGCGATCGTCAGCTTCTGCTCGACAAGCAGCACGGAGACCCCTCGACTCTTCAACGTCTTCAGGTATTCGGCGACCAGTTCGACGATCTTCGGCGCCAACCCTTCGGTCGGCTCGTCGATCATGATGAGATCCGGGTCGCCCATCAGCGTGCGGCAGAGCGTCAGCATCTGCTGCTCGCCGCCCGACAGCACGCCGGCCTCCGTGTGCTCGCGCTCTTTCAGGCGCGGGAAGATGCGGTACATGTCGTCGAAGCTCCAGCGCGGTGCCTTCTTGCCACGCTTCTCGCCGAGCTGCAGGTTCTGCTGCACGGTGAGCTTGGGAAAAATGTCGCGGTTCTCCGGCACGTAGCCGATGCCGCAGTGGGCGATCTCGAAGGCTTTCTTGCCGAGGATCTCCTCGTCGCGCCAGCGGATCGAACCCTCGCCGTGCACCAGCCACATGATCGTCTTCACCGTCGTCGAGCGCCCCGAGC
>JALYSL010000033.1 GCA_030854825.1 Pseudomonadota bacterium | reverse complement strand
GATGATGGGTGTGTTCGACCTCGTCGGCACGACGCTGTCAGGCTATCTTTCCGACCGCTTCGACA
Organism: Pseudomonadota bacterium; assembly: GCA_030854825.1. The sequence goes on along the minus strand of JALYSL010000033.1, from coordinate 13,281 downwards.
ACCGCAAGCTCCTCTTCTGGTACTACGGCCTGCGCGGCCTGTCGCTGTTCTGGCTGCCGTACTCGACCTTCACGCTCTACGGCCTGTCGATGTTCGCGCTCTTCTACGGGCTCGACTGGATCGCCACCGTGCCGCCCACCGTGAAGCTGGCGGCGCAGGCCTTCGGCAAGGAACGCGCCGGTCTCGTCTTCGGCTGGATCTTCGCCGCGCATCAACTCGGCGCCGCGGTTGCCGCTTATGGTGCCGGCCTGACGCGCACCTTGCTGTTGACGTACAACCCGGCGCTCTTCACCGCCGGCGCCGCTTGCCTCATCGCGGCTGTGGCGATCCTGGCGATCCGCCGGCCGAATCGCGTCGCCGTGCTTCCCGTGCTCGACTGAGCTCGGGCTCGACCGTCGGGCCGGGAACGTGGCGACCGCGGCAAGCATCCAATGGACGAAAGCAAAGCATGCAACGCGCCTTTTCCTCGTACGCTACGCCGGCCACGCTGAATGCGACCGACGCCGAGCTCGCGACTCTTGCTGCCAACGGCGATGGGCCCGCCTTCGAGGCGATCATGCGGCGGCACAACCGGCTGCTCTTTCGCACCGCACGAAGCATTCTCAGAAACGACGACGACACCGAAGACGCGCTGCAGGAAGCGTATCTGCGCGCCTGGCGGTCGTTCGGCGGTTTTCGTGCCGAAGCCAAGGTCTCGACCTGGCTGGTCCGCATCGTCGTCAACGAAGCGTTGGGGCGGCTACGCCGTCGAGGCGCACAGGTGATCCCCATGGACGCAGCGATTGACGTCGACGAACCGAACGATCAACTCGGCATGGAAGACGACGCCGATCGCGAGCCCGAGCGCGTTGCCATGCGCGGTGAATTGCGGCGGATCATGGAAAAGCGCATCGACACGCTGCCCGACGTGTTCCGCACCGTGTTCATGCTGCGCGCCGTCGAGGAGCTGAGTGTCGAGGAGACAGCGGCGGCGCTCGAAATCCCCGAAGCGACGGTGCGAACGCGCTTCTTTCGCGCCCGCAGCCTGTTGCGCGAATGTCTTTCGCGCGACGTCGATTTTGCGATCGGCGACGCCTTTGCCTTCGCCGGCGTGCGCTGCGATCGCATCGTCACCGCCGTGCTCGCCAGAGTTTCCGAAGAACGGGCATCTTCCCGCTCATAGCAGTCTCTCGATCGCCTCGCCAACGCCGCCCGCCAGCAGCTGCGATGCCGCCGCGGCGGCGCGTTGGCGACAGGTCTGGCGACGCTGACGCAGGTCGTGGCCATGTACAACACGCGCACCTCGAGTCACTCTGATATCAGCCGGGCGCAGTTGTAAAGCTGCGCTTCAGCTTCGCGGGCGATCCGTCGCACGAGATCAGCTGCGGCCTCGGCCCCGTGGATGAGGTCGACCGCTTCGCCGGCCCAGACGACCGCGGTGTCGACGTTGCCCTGTTGGGTCGCGGCCCGGTAGACAGCCCGCTCACGCGGCAGTGCGGCGGCGAGGTCGCACTCGTGGCCATGCCACTTGGCGACGAAGCCGTTGCGCAGGGCGCGGCCGGTGTAAGGCAACGGCCAGTCGAGGTCACGCACCGCATCGAAGATGGTGGTTCGCGTCGTCTGGTCGCCGTTCGCCGCAACGATGGCTTGCTTCGCCGCGGCATGACCGAGCGCTTCGTCGCTGGCATAAAAGCGTGTGCCGATCAGGGCGCCGTGCGCGCCGAGCATCAACGCCGCAGCCAGGCCACGGCCATCGGCGATGCCGCCGGCCGCGACGACCGGAATCGGCGCGACCGCATCGACGATCGCGGGCACCAGTGGAAGCGTCGATCGGCCGCCACCGTGGCCGCCAGCCTCGCTGCCCTGCGCGACGATGAGGTCAGCTCCGGCTTCGACCGCCCGTCGCGCGCTGGCCAGATCCTGCACCTGGCAGATGAGTTTGCAGCCGGCGGCTTTGATGCTGCGGCCGAGCGGTACCGAATCGCCGAACGACAGCATGACGGCGTGAGGCTGGTGCGCGAGCACGAGTTCGACGATGCCGGGGTCGACCGACCAGGTGATCAGGCCGACGCCCCAGGGTTTCGTCGTCGCCTCGCGTACGAGCGCCAACTCGGTGCGCAGCCAGGCGACGTCGCCGTAGCCGCCGCCCACCAGACCGAGGCCGCCGCTCTCGGACACCGCCGCGGCGAGACGGCCACCCGAGATGCCGCCCATCGGTGCGAGCACGATGGGAGCGGACAGATCGAACATTCTTGTCAACGACGTTTCGATCATGGCGATACCTTCTTGAACAGACCTGGAACAGGAGTGGGGTCAGCCGTTGCCGACCTATGATGGAAATGTTTTCGCGGCCGCCGCTTGCGGCCGAATCGAAAGGCAGGTGAATGGGCAACAGCGTTTTCGGACATCGTCCACCAACCGCCGGCTTCGAAGTGCCGCTCGAGATGCTCTCGGCGTGCCACTTCCGCATCGAAAGGCAGTGCGAGACGCTGCGCCGGTTGCTGCCGCACCTCGCCGATCACGGCGCCGACGACGAAGCGCGGGCCGCGGCCGCCGGCGTGGTTCGCTATTTCGATACCTCGGCAATGGATCACCATGCCGACGAGGAAGAGGAGCTCTTCCCGGCGCTCATCGAGTCGATGGCGGGTTCCGACCCGGTTTGCATTCGCGAGATGACCAGCTCGCTGGTTGCCGAGCATCGCGAGCTCGAGGCCCTCTGGCGTCGCTTGCGCAAGAGCCTGCAAGCCGTCGTCGCCGGTGAGGGCGTCACGCTCGACGCCGATACGGTGCAGGCCTTCGCCTCGCTCTATGCGCGCCACATCGAGCGCGAGGAAAAAGAACTGCTGCCGATGGCGGGGCGGCTGCTCGGCGACGAAGAGCTGGGCCGGATAGGCCGTGCCATGCGTGAGCGTCGCGGCATCGACAGCGTCGACTGATCCCGACTTCGACGTGCGCGACGCTGTCGCGGCGCGCACTAACGAATCGTCAGCAGCACCATCAGCACCACCATGACGATGGCCGTCACGGTCCAGGCGGCTTCGGCCGCCGTGCTGGCCCGGCAAGCGGGCGGGCCGGTTCGGGCGATCTGGCGCTGGTTGACGATCGAGCGAAGCATGGCGACAAGCACGAAGAGAAATACCGCTGCCCAGGCCATGAGGACAGGGGCTAGCCACGGGTGTGCGACAGAGTTCATGACGGAGAGTCGAATCTTTGCGGTCCATTCGATGTTCGGGCCTGGACAGCTCTTGGTAAAGCGATATTGATTGACGATTCGATGCAACAAGATTGCTGTATCGCTTCGACCGGAGAGACCATGGGCATCAACTGGCGAAGAAAAAGCGCGTCCGAGTGTCCCGCGGCGCGCGAAGACATCCGCGGATCGGCTCAGCGGTCGAGAACGAGCACCGGCGATTTCGCACGCGAGACGCAGACCATCATCGTCTTGCTCTGCAGCCGCTCCTCGGCGGACAGTACGTAGTCGCGATGATCGACTTCGCCTTCGCAGACCGTCGTCTCGCAAGTTCGGCACAGGCCCTCGCGACACGAGAAGGGCACCTTGACGCCGTTCGCCTCGAGCACTTCGAGAATGCTGCGATCGGCGGGCACCAAGAGCGAAAGCTTGCTCTGCTTCACCTCGACGCGAAACGCGCCCGGCGCGACTTCCGCTCCGGAATCGGTCAGCAGCGCGGCAGCGGGCGCAACGAAGTATTCGAAGTGCACCGCTTCGCCCGGATGATGCGCGGCACCGTCGTGCACCGCCTGCATCAGTGGCTGCGGCCCGCAGCAGTAGACGTGCTGGCCTTGCGGGCGATCGGCGAGCCAGCGGCGTGTATCGAGCACGGCACCGGCCTGGTCGTCGAAGTGGAAATGAACCTTCGCACCGAACGGACGCAAGGTTTCGTAGAACGCGGCGCGCTGGGCGTTGCGCGCCGCATAGACAAGGCGCCAGTCGCGGCCCTCGGCTTCGCACCAGCGGATCATCGACACGATCGGCGTCACGCCGATGCCGCCGGCCACGAACAGGTAGCTCGAGGCGTTCGGGTCGAGACCGAAGTTGTTGCGCGGCGCGCTGGCGGTCAGCTTGCCGCCACGGCGCAGCGACTGATGGATGAAGTCGGAGCCGCCGCGGCCCTTTGCGGCACGACCCACGCCGACGACGTAGCGATCGCGCTCGCGCCAGTCGTTGGTCAGCGAGTAGTGGCGGACCAGCCCGTTCGGCAAATCGATTTCGAGGTGCGCGCCCGGGGTGAATGGGTCGAGCGTGCCGCCGCCGACGGCGCGCAACTCGACCAGGAGAACGTCGAGCGCTTCGGCCCGCACATCGGCGACCTCGAGCGACAGGCGGCTCACGCCGCCACAGGCGTCGCCGCGCCCCGCTCCTCGGCGATCTTCTGGTTCAGCGTCCAGCGGAAATGCGACAGAGGCGCGTCCGCGGCGATCGCCAGCAGCTTGGTCTCCGGCTCGCGATCGAACAGCTTCTGCTGCGCTTCGATGATCGCCTTGTCTTCCATGAAGCCTTCGCGCAGGCTGTTGCACAGAGACAGCGCGACGTTCGGATCGTCGAGATCGAAGTTGTGCAGGTAGTTCCAGAAGAAGTGGGTGGTGCGCCGCGTCTCGGGCGTCATGAACTGGCAGTTGCGGTATTGCCGCGTGCCCGTGGTGTTGCCCTTCTCGGCGCCGGTGCCGGCCGGCGCGAACATCGATTCGAGAAAGAAGATGCCGGGCACGTGCATGTGGCCGATGTTGCGCCGGTCGACCTTGGCCGTCTTGTCGGCGATCACCTTCTTGTGGAAGGGCGGCGAGTCGCTGTTCATGTGCCAGCGCTCGACCCGAAAGCCGTTCGAGAGGCGCTCGATGTTGAGCGGCTTGGTCTGATACGCGTATTCCTCCGAGCCGCCGAGCGTCTTGGTGTGCACGAAGGCCAGATGGGCGAAGTCGCTCAGGTTGTCGACGATGAGCAGCCAGTTGGCGTCGTAGTGCATGTACGCCGGCATGCCCTTCCAGGCCGGGTCGTGCAGCGGCTCGTAGTCGATGATCAGGGCCGGGTCGGCCTTGGCCGGGTCGCCCATCCAGATCCAGACCAAGTGGTCGCGCTCAACGACCGGAAAGCTGCGCACGCCGAGCTTGGGCGGAATCATGTCCTGGCCCGGAATCTGGATGCACTTGCCCGAGGGCGCGAACTTCATGCCGTGGTACATGCAGCGAATGCAGTCGCCCTCGATCCGGCCCATCGACAGCGGCGCGCCGCGGTGGCAGCAACGATCCTCGAGTGCCACGACCTGGCCACTTTCGCCCTGGTAGATGACGATCGGCTTTTCGAGGATCGTTCGAGCCAGCTTGGCGCCGTCGATCAACTCGTGCTCCCACGCCGCCACGTACCAGCAGTTCTTCAGAAAAATGCCTTCGTCGTCCGCAGCCATGTGTTTCTCCCGGGAGCGACCCAAGCTTAGCAACCCGGGCCGACACGGACAATCGTCCGGCCGCGAACAGACTGTTCAGAACACTGGACAATCAGCCGCGTGAGACGACCGGGCCGCTCCTCGGCGAATTCGGAGCGCCTGGTGCGGAGGGTTGCCTTGTGAACTGGGACGACTACGACGTCTTCTGCCATGTGATCGAGCAGGCCGGCTTCTCCGCCGCCGCCCGCGCGATGGATCGGCCGAAGTCGACCGTGAGTGCCGCGGTGGCGCGGCTCGAGGGAAATCTCGGCGCCAGGCTGCTCGAGCGCACGACCCGGCAGGTGCGCCTGACCGACGCCGGTGAAGCGCTCTATCACGGCATCGGTCCGCTCTTCGCCGGCTTGCGTGAAGCGCGCGCCAACGCGCTGGCGCAAGGCGAGACGGTGGCCGGCACGCTGCGCATCGCCGCGCCTTACGAATTCGGCGCCCATCATCTCGGTGCAGTGGCCTGCGAGCTGATGGCGCGCTATCCCCGGCTGAAGGTGCGGATCGACGTCGAGCACGAGGCGGTCAATCCGCTCGAGCGGCACTACGACATCACCTTTGCCATGCTCGAGAGCGTGCTGCCCGGGTCGAGCCTGGTGCAGCGTCGCATGTTCTCGCTCGAGCGCGGCGTCTACGCCGCGCCGTCGCTGCTCAAGCGTCTGGGCGAGCCGAAGACACCGGCGTCGCTCGCCGAGTTGCCTCTGCTTTGCGGCGTCGACGACACGCGCTGGACCTTCGCCAGCGCCGACGGCGGCAGCGAAAGCATCGGCACGACAGGCCCGCGCCTGAACAGCGGCAATGCCGACGTTCGCCTGCAGGCGGCCATCGCCGGCCTGGGCGTGGCCCGCATCACGGCCACCTTCTGCGAGCAAGCGGTGCGGGCGGGGCTGCTGCGCCGGCTGCTGCCGGGCTACACCTGCGCGCCGCTGCGTGTCTATGCCTTGCTGCCGGCCAAGCGGCTGATGCCGGCCCGGGTGCGCGCCTTTCTCGATGCGCTCGAGCAGCAGGCCGGCCTCGCTGCCTGAGGCGCGTTCGGGTCGCCCTCGTCAGTCGCCGTGCGCGCGCGGCGCCACCTGGGTGCGGCAACGGCGCAGCGCGCTGTCGAACAGCGTCCCCGTCGCGAGGATGTCGCTTCGCATGCTCACTCTGCCTTGATACCCGCCTGTTTCACTACCGCCGCCCAGCGCGCCGCGTCGCGCTGCATCAGCGCCGCCATTTCTTGGGGCGAGCTGGTCGCCACCTCCATGCCTTGCACGCTCAACGCGCTCTTCACCTCGGCCATTTCGAGCACGTGTGTCATGTCGGCGTTGATTTGGTCGACGAGGTCGCGCGAGATGCCGGCCGGCGCCAGCATGCCGTACCAGAGATCGGCGTTGACGCCCTTGTAGCCCAGCTCGTCGAGCGTTGGCACGTCGGGCGCAAGCGCGGACCGGTGCGCCCCGGCGGCGGCCAGAACGACGAGCCGGCCGCTTTTCACCTGCGCCAGGGCCACGTGCACGGGCAGGAACATCAACGGCACGTCGCCGGCGAGCACGGCAGTGACGGCGCCGGCGGTGCCCGAGAACGGAATGTGCGTGATCGAGATCCCGGCCCGCAGCTTGAAGAGCTCCATCGCCATGTGATGCGGCGTGGCGATGCCGGGCGAGGCGTAGTCGAGCGCGCCCGGCCGGGCCCGCGCCATCTTCACCAGCTGGTCGACCGACCGGATGTTCGCGGCGGCGCTCGCGACGAGCAGAAAGGAACCGGTCGCGCACAGGCCGATCGGCGCCAGGTCCTTCAGCGGGTCGTAGCTCATGTTCGTGTAAAGCGACGGATTAATGATGAGCGTGTTGACGCCCATCAACAGCGTGTACCCGTCGGGCGCCGCCTTGGCCACCTGGCCGGCGCCGAGGTTGCCCGAGGCGCCGGGCCGGTTGTCGACGATGATCGGCTGGCCCCAGGCCGTGCTCAGGTGCGGGCCGAGTGTGCGAGCCAGGATGTCCATGCCCGTGCCTGGCGTGTAGGGCACGACGATGTGCACCGGTTTGCGCGGCCAGACCGCCTGCGCGAAAACGTCGAGCGAAGCGAGAGTCGCTGCGACTCCCGCAGCGCTCGCGCCGACGATCATGCGGCGGCGCCGCCCATCAGCTGGATTCAAAAGGCCTCCCGGAATGTTTTCACCGCCGGCATTTTGCGACGATTCGAATCACCCTCGCCACGGCGGCCTACGCTGAGTCGCGCGCCGCCGGCGCCTGCGTGCGCAGGCCGGCCACCTGCTTGTAGTTGTCGGTGATCTTCGCCAGCTCTTCTTTCGAGATGAGGTCCTCGATGCGCGCGAAGGGCTTGTCGCCCGAACGCTCGTGCACCTCGCGCAGGATCGTATCGGGCGGTTGGCTGCGGTTGGCGAGCACCACCTTGGCCGTTGCCGCATTGCGCTCCTGGTCGTAGGCGGTCAGCGCCTCGGGGCCGACGCCGCGCAAGGCCAGCTGCGCAGCGAGACAACGCGCGTCGAGAATCGCCTGGCCGGCGCCGTTGGAGCCGCGCGGATACATCGGGTGCGCGGCGTCGCCGAGCAGCGTGATGCGGCCGAAGCTCCAGCGCGGCAGCGGATCCTGATCGACCATCGGATAGGCGAGCACGGTCTCGGTCTGCTGAATCAGCGCCGCAGCATCGAGCCAGTCGAAGTGCCAGTGCTCGAACGCGGCGAAGAAGTCGTGGCGATGGCCCTTCGCATTCCAGTCGCGCCGCAACGGCTCGGCGCATTCGAGCTCGGCCACCCAGTTCACGAGCTGGGTGCCGTGGCCGTCGATGTCTTCGCGGATCGGGTAGATGACCATCTTGCCGACCGACAGCCAGCCGGCCCGGACCATGCTCGCGCCGGTCAGGAACGGCTTGTGCGCGGTGACGCCGCGCCACATGTTGACGCCCGAGTAGCGCGGCGGCCCTTCGTCGGGATAGAGCTGCCGGCGCAGGCTCGAATGAATGCCGTCGCAAGCGACGACGACGCCACCTTCGACGTCGTCCAGGGCGCCGCCCGACGGGTTGCGGAAGCGGAGCCGGACCGCTTCGTCGCCGATCGGTTCGGCGCCGACGCAGACCTGCCCGAGCTCGACCCTGTCGGCGCCGATGCGCTCCTGCACGGCGGCAAGCAACACCGCTTGCAGGTCGCCGCGATGGATGGAAAGCTGTGGCGCCTCGTGGCCGGCCCAGCGTCCCGCCGGCTCGGCATGGACGAACTGGCCGAAGCGGTTGAAGAAAGCGGCCTCGCGCGTCACGACGGCGACGCGCTCGAGCGCCTCGAGGAGGCCGAGCGACTGCAGCGCTGCGGTGGCATGCGGCAAGACGTTGATGCCGACGCCGAGGGGCAGGATGTCGGCACTCGATTCATGGATCCGACAGGCAATGCCGGCCGCGTGCAACTCGAGGGCGAGCGTCAACCCGCCGATACCGGCGCCGACGATGATCACCTCATTGCGATGGCGCATCACAACGGCCGCCGACATCGCCTTTCGCGCGCCGGCCTTCTATTTCGCCTTGAACATCTCGCCGCAACGCGACGTGCTGACGCGCCCCGGATTGTCGAGAACGATGTCGGCCGTGGCGACTCGGCCGCGCCGGTCGGCGACGATACGCAAGGTGCAGGTTCGCTCGTCGAGCCCGACCGGGCCTGCGGCGACCTTGCCGATGCTCGACTGCCAGTCGTAGGCGGTCGAGCCGTCGAGCTGCTCGGATCGGGTTCGTGCTGGCCCGTAAGTCTGGAAGAAATCGCCCGCGGCCATGCCGACGACGCGCTGGTTGATGACCGCCTGCGCTTCTTCGTTGTTCTTGAAGATGCTGCACGCCGCAAGGCTGCAAAGCACCAGTACCACCGCGCTTCGAAAGAGGCTTTCTCGCTCTGACTTCACGTCGCTCTCCATGACCGGGACAACGTAATGTCGCATGCCTCGAGAGCGGACTGCCGCGGACCCGAAGCACCGCACCGCGCCGGCCGGAGCGGCCGCGCGGCGGGTTCTTGCGGGGCCGGTCAGTGGCTGTTGAGCAGGATCGAGACGATGACCCCGGTCGCGACCGCGGCCAGAACGTAGTCGCCCCCGGCCTGCACCCAGTGGTAGCCGCGCGGAGGCGCTCTCAGGTGATGGCCGCGCCAGTCGTCGACGACGTATTGGCGGTCGCGATATTCATCGGGAAGGCGGCCGCCGCGATAGAAGTTATGGTCCGGCCCGGCGCCGGGGCCGTCGTGCCGGTCATACCGATGGTCGTCGTGCCGGTCATACCGGTTGTCGACGCGACGGTCATAGCGGTTGTCGACGCGACGGTCGGAGCCGTTGTCGACACGACTCTCAGAGCGATTGTCGACATGGCGGTCAGACCGGTTGTCGCCACGGCGATCTTGTTGCGCTTGCTGGCGGCCGGCTTGCTCGCGCAACCGATTCGCGGCGGCATTGCGGCCGTCGTTCGGCGGTTCTTGCGCGAACGAGACGCCGGCGAAGGTCAGGGATGCAGCAGCAACGGCGCAAACGATTCTTGTCATCTTCATGGTGATGCTCCTTTTCTTGCTACATCGATGATCGGCCCGTGCCGCCGGGCGCGCTGTAGGAAGATGGCCTCGCCTGGCGTCGGCCAAAGCGGTGGCAGGCTGCGCATGAAAATGGGCCCCGCCCGCGACACTTGGCCACGGGCGGTTTCCCGACGGGGCGGGGCATGAATCGATTGCATTCGACGGTCTCTCGGGCGCCTGTCGCGCCGCCGCGCATCGCAGTCGTCGTGATGGGCGTCTCGGGCTCCGGCAAGTCGACCATCGGTGCCGGCATCGCCGAAAGCCTGGGTCTGCACTTCATCGACGGCGACGCGCTGCATTCGCCAGAGAGCGTAGCCAAGATGCAGGCTGGCACGCCGCTGCAGGACGACGATCGCTGGCCCTGGCTCGATCGCATCGGCGCTTGCCTGGCCGACTCGACACGCTGGCCGCGCGGCGTCGTCATTGCGTGCTCGGCGCTGAAGCGCGCCTATCGCGACCGCATCCGCGCCGCCGCGCCCGGCGTGCGTTTCGTTTTTCTCGACGGCACCGAGGCCCTGATCCATTCGCGCCTGGCCGGCCGCAGCGGCCACTACATGCCGAGCGCCTTGCTGGCGAGCCAGCTGCGCACGCTCGAGGTGCCCAGCGCCGACGAGGGCGACGTGCAGCGCCTCGGCGTCGAATTGGCCGCGAACGACATCGTCGAGCGCGCCGTGCTCGCCTTGAAGAGCGGCTTCGGCGCCGTCTAGGTGCAGTTTCTCGGCGCGCGATACCTGGTGCATCGGCAGTCAGCCGTTGCCGGCGGCGAATTCACGCAGCCCACAGAATCGGCGCATGAGCCGACTCTTCGAACCGTGGCAGATCGGCGAGCTCCATCTGCCCAACCGCATCGTCATCGCGCCGATGTGCCAGTACTCCGCCAGCGACGGCTCGCCCGGCGACTGGCACATCATCCACCTCGGCCATCTGGCGCTGTCGGGTGCCGGCCTGTTGATCGTCGAGGCGACCGCAGTGTCGGCCGAAGGCCGCATCACGCCCGGCGACCTCGGCCTCTATAGCGATGCCAACGAGGCCGCGCTCGGGCGCGTCCTCGGCGCCGTGCGCGCCCACTCCGCCATCAAGCTCGGCCTGCAACTCGCGCATGCGGGCCGCAAGGCATCGAGCCGCGCGCCGTGGCTGGGCGGCAAGCAGATCCGGCTCGGCGAGGCGGGATCGTGGCGTGCCGTCGCGCCGTCGGCGGTGCCGCATTCGCCGAGCGAAGACGCGCCATTGGCCCTCGATGCCGCCGGCCGGCAAAAGGTGCGTGACGATTTCGTCGCTACCGCGCGCCGGGCCGCGCTGCTCGGCTTCGACGGCGTCGAGATCCACGCGGCGCACGGCTACCTGCTGCACCAGTTCCTCTCGCCGATCGCCAACAAGCGCGACGATGAATACGGCGGCAGCCTGGAAAACCGGATGCGCTTTCCGCTGGAGATATTCGATGCGGTGCGCGCCGTCTTTCCCGCCGAGCGCCCGGTATGGGCCCGCATCTCGGCCACCGACTGGGTGCCCGGCGGCTGGGACATCGAAGGCACGGTCGCGCTCTCGCGGGCGCTCAGGGAGCGCGGCTGCGCCGCCATCCACGTCTCGAGCGGCGGCGTCTCGCCGCAGCAGGACATCAAGCCCGGGCCCGGCTATCAGGTGCCGTTCGCGCAGCGGGTGAAGACCGAGGTCGGCCTGCCGACGATCGCCGTCGGCCTGATCACGGAGGCTGCGCAGGCCGAGACCATCGTCGCCACCGGCGAGGCCGACGCCGTCTCGCTGGCCCGCGCGATGCTGTACGACCCGCGCTGGCCGTGGCACGCGGCGGCGAAGCTGGGCGCACAGGTGCAAGCCCCGCACCAATACTGGCGCTCGCAGCCGCGCGAGTACAAGGACCTGTTCGTGAACGCGCAGTTCGGCGCGCGCTGAACGCTCGCGCGAGCACGTGCGGCCGGCCGCACCGCCGATCGGCGCGTCGCTTCGGCGCGCGATGATCGTCGTGTAGGACGATTGCCAATTCTTTTGCGGCGCCCCGCAAGACTCGATTTGGGCGAACTCGACCGGCGATCCGCCATCGAACGAGTCTCGACCCCATCGGGCCGTCTTAGCAGGAGCGACAGATGAAACTCTCGACAATCGCCGGGGCACTTTGCCTGGGCCTGGCGAGCACCGGCGCCGCATGGGCGCAAACCACGGTGACGGAGCCCACCGTCACCATCGGCAGTACGCAGCCGACGCCCGAAAGCCCGGCGATCGCCCGCAAGGAAGCCGCCGCAGCCCTGTCGCAAGCGAAGCAGGACTGCCGAAAGGCGGCCGGCGCCGACGCGCGGAAAAGCTGCATGAGCGAGGCCGCGACGACTACGACCAGATGATGGCCAAAGCCGGCTCGCGCCGCCCGAACAAGACGTCCTGATCGAGGTGGCCGCGACGACGCGGCGTGCGCGCGGCAACGCCACAATGTGGCGATGCCGCCACCGCACGACCCTGCCGCGACGCCGCGTTTCGGCCGACCGATGCTCGAGCACTTTCCGCTCGAGCCCGGCGGCGTCTATCTGAACCACGGCACAGTGGGTGTGACGCCGATCGCCGTGATGCGGTCGCGTGCGGCCATCCTCGAGGAGATCGAACGCCATCCGGCCCGCGTCATGATTCGCGAGCTGATGCAGCTCGGCACCTTGATGCCGCAAAGTGCGCCGGCGTCGACACCGAATCCGACACCGCGGTTGCGAGCCGCCGCTGCGCGTGTCGCGAGTTTTCTCGGCGCCGCCGCCGATGCGCTGGTGTTCGTCGACAACGCGAGCAGCGGCGTCAACGCGGTGCTGCGCTCGCTGGCACTGCGGCCCGGCGACGAGATCCTTGTCACCGACCAGTCCTATGGCGGCGTGGTCCGCGCCGCGGCCTTCATCACCGGCGAACGCGGCGCTGCCGTCACGACGGTCGCCTTGCCGTTTCCGGCACGCGATCCGCAGGCCTTCGTGGCGGCGATCGAAGCGGGGCTGACGTCGCGCACGCGCTTGGCGATCCTCGACCACATCAGTTCCGAGACGGCGCTCGTCATGCCACTCGCCGAAATGGCCGCCACCTGCCGCGCCCGCGGCGTGCCGGTGCTGGTGGACGGCGCGCATGCGCCGGGCGCCATCGACGTGAACATCGAGTCGCTCGGCGTCGACTGGTATGCCGCCAACCTGCACAAATGGGCCTTCGCACCGCGCGGCTGCGGCGTGCTATGGGCGGCACCGGCGCGCCGTGCCGGCCTGCACCCGGCCGTCATCTCATGGGGCGTGACGAACGACGACTGGCTGCAGGAGTTCGACTGGACCGGCACCCGCGATCCTTCGCCGT
>JALYSL010000030.1 GCA_030854825.1 Pseudomonadota bacterium | reverse complement strand
CATCAAGGACAAGGCGCGCTTCGCCGGCCGCAAGGTCGGCCTCGTGCTCTGCGGCGGCAACATCGAGCCCCTGGTGCTGGCCGAGATCATCGAACGCGGCATGGTCAAGTCGGGCCGGCTGGCGCGCCTGCGCGTCGACGTGCGCGACGTGCCCGGCGCGCTCGCCGACGTCGCCGCATTGCTGGCGCGGCTCGGCGCCAACATCGACGAAGTGCAGCATCAGCGCGCCTTCACCTCGCTTTCGGTCGAGCGGGTGCAGATCGAGGTCGTGGTGCAGACGCGCGGCGCCGCGCACATCGAGAAGATTCTCGCGGCCATGCGCGAGCAGGGCTACGACGTCGAGCGGGTTGGCTAGCGGCGGCCGGTGCGGCGCGCGGGAATGCGCGCAGGAAGAGAGGTCGAGGGCAAGCGCTACGATGTCTCTCGATACCGAATCACCACGCGGAGAACGCGATGCGGCGCACTTCGATGACGCTTCTTCATCTTCTGGCGAGCAGCCTTTGTCTGGCGCCGCTGTTGGCGGCTCCGGCCGAAGCGCAGCCCGCATTCCCGGCGGCGTCGCTGAAGATCGTCAACGCCTTTCCGCCCGGCGGCCCGTCCGACATCATTTCCCGCCTCGTTGCCGAGAAGCTGCAGGCTTCGTTGAAGCAGCCGGTCATCGTCGAGAACAAGCCCGGCGCCGGCGGCGATCTCGCCGCCGACCAGGTGGCCAAGGCGCCGGCCGACGGATACACCATCCTGACCGGCATCGATACCACGTTCACCGTCAATCCGAGCATCTACCGCGCGCTGCCGTTCAAGGTCGAAGACCTGAAGCCGTTGATGATCATGGCGTCCTCGGGACTGATGGTTGCCGTCAATCCGTCGCTCGGGGTGAAAACGCTGGCCGGCCTCGTCGCCAAGGGCAAGACGCAGACGCTGAGCTTCAGCTCGGGCAGCAACGGCAGCCCGGGCCACCTGGCCGCGGCGATCCTCGGCGACGCTGCCGGCATCAAGGTGCTGCACGTGCCCTACAAGGGCAATTCACCGGCGGTCATGGCCTTGCTCTCGGGCGAGGTGCAGGCCGGCATCCTCGCCACGCCGGGCCTGCTGCCGCATCTGCAGGCCGGCAAGATCACGGCCCTCGCCGTGACGAGCCGCAAGCGCTCGCTGGTCGCACCCGATCTGCCGACCGTTGCCGAGGCCGGCATGAAGGAGCTCGAGGTCGAGGTGCTGTACGTGGCGATGGTGCCGGCAGCCACGCCCGAGCCGGTGATGGTCGTGCTGCAGAAGGCGATGAGCGATGCCCTCATGCAGCCCGACGTGAAGGCGCAGCTGGCCCGGCTCGACCTGTTCGTCGAGGCCCAGACCGGCAAGCCGGCTGCCGATCGCATCGACGCGCAGCGGGCTCGCTACGCACGCATCATCAAGGCCACCGGCATGAAGATCGAATGAAGGCCGGCCTGAAGAGCGGGTCGCCGAGGCGGCGATGAAGATCGCCGTGCTTGGCGGCGGTCACGGCTGCTATGCGGCCGCGGCCGACCTGTCGGAAGCCGGCCATGAGGTCCGCCTCTGGCGCCGCGACGCCGCAGCACTGGCGCCGCTGCTTCAGGAACGAAGCATCATCCTGAAAGATGCCGCCGGCGTTCGCGCCGTGCCGATCGCCGGTGCGAGCGCGGAGCTCGGCGACGCGGTGCGCGACGCCGAGCTGATCGTGATCCCCTCGCCGGCAATCGCGCAGGACGACATCGCCCGCGCGCTGGTGCCGCACCTCGTCGACGGCCAGGTCGTCTTCCTGCCGCCGGGCACCTTCGGCAGCTACGTCATGGCGCAGATCGCGCGTCGAGCTGGCAGCACGGCCCGCGTCGCCTGGGCCGAGACCGGGACGCTGCCGTACCTCGCAAGAAAGCATGGCGAGCGCGAGGTCAACGTCACCGTGCGCGCGATCCGCTTGCCGACCGGCGTCTATCCGGCCCGTGACGAAGAGCGCGCGATCGAGGTCATCCGCCGCGCCTACCCGAGCGTGCATGCCTGCGGCGACGCGCTCTCGGGCGCGCTGATGAACGCCGGCCCGGTCATCCACCCACCGCTGATGGTGATGAACGCAGCGCCGCTGCAGCACTTCGAGCGCTGGGACATCCACGCCGAAGGCACGCAGCCGGCGGTGCGCGCGGTCACCGACGCGCTCGATCGCGAGCGCATCGCCGTGCGCGAGGCGCTCGGCTACGGCGCGCCGCACTATCCGCTCGCCGACCACTACGACAACGATCGCTGGATGTACGGTGATGCCCACAAGCAGCTCGTGAAGTCGGGCGACTGGCGCGAGCACATCGACCTGCTCACGCACCGCTACATCACGGAAGACACCGAGCTCGGCCTCGCCTTTCTCGCCTCGGTAGCGCGCTACGCGAATGTCGACGCGCCCATCGCGCACGGCCTGCTGGCGATCGTCGGCGGCTTTCTCGGCCGCGATCTGCGCCACGGCCCGCGCACGCTGGAAACGCTCGGCCTGGCCGGGCTCGGCCGCGCCGAGTTGCGGCAGTGCCTGCATGACGGATCCTGAAGATGGCCGCTGAGGGATGGCCGCGCTTCGCCGCCGTTGGCGCTGGCCGGATGGGGCGTGGCATCGCGATCGCGTTCGCCTGGGCCGGCCACCGCATCTCACTGATCGATCTGCGCCCGCGCGGCGATGCCGCCTGGCAGGCGCTGTGCGACGAAGCGCGCGCCGAGGTCGCCTGGGCCGAGACCGGCACCCTGCCCTACCTGGCGAGGAAGCTCGGCGTTCGCGAGGTGCGCGTGACGATCCGCGCCGTGCGCCTGCCGACCGGCGTTTATCCGGCGCGGCGCAGCGACGCCGCCCTCGCCGTGATCGCGCGTGCCTACCCTGCCGTCCACGCCTGCGGCGACGCGCTCTCGGGCGCGCTGATGAACGCCGGGCCGGTGATCCATCCGCCGCTGATCGTCATGAACGCGGCGCCGCTGCAGCACTTCGATCGCTGGGACATCCATGCCGAAGGCACCCAGCCGGCCGTGCGCGCCGTCACCGACGGCCTCGACCGCGAGCGGATCGCGGTGCGCGAAGCGCTCGGCTACGGCGCGCCGCACTATCCGCTCGCCGACCACTACGCCAACGACCGCTGGATGTACGGCGATGCGCACAAGAAGCTGGTCGATTCGGGCGACTGGCGCGAGCACATCGACCTCTACACGCACCGCTACGTCAGCGAGGACACCGAGCTCGGCCTCGCCTTCCTCGCCTCGATCGCGCGCTGGTGCGGCGTCGACGCGCCGCTCGCGCATGGCCTGCTCGCCGTGACCGGCGGCTTTCTCGGCCGCGACCTTCGCCGCGGACCGCGCACGCTCGAGGCGCTTGGCCTTGCGGGTCTCGACCGCAGCGAATTGCAGCGCCTGCTCGACGACGGCGAGCCCGATCGGCGATGACGCGCTACGC
>JALYSL010000024.1 GCA_030854825.1 Pseudomonadota bacterium | reverse complement strand
GGACACCTTCGTCGGCATGACGTTCTCGAACCTGATCGCGCTGTGCATCGTCATCGCCACGGCGGTGACGCTGAACGAGCATGGCATCACCGGCATCCAGACCTCGGCTCAGGCGGCCGAGGCCCTGCGCCCGGTCGCCGGCGAATTCGCGTTCGCGGTGTTCGCGATGGGCATCATCGGCACCGGCCTGCTCGCGGTGCCGGTGCTTGCCGGCTCGGCCGCGTATGCGGTGAGCGAGCTGTTCGGCTGGCGCGCCGGCCTGTCGCACGGCTTTCGCGAAGCGCGCGGCTTTTACGTCATCATCATCGCGGCGACCGGCATCGGCACGGCGATGAGCACCTTCGAGGTGGACCCGATCCGGGCCCTGATCTGGAGCGCGATTGTCAATGGCGTGATCTCGGTGCCGATCATGGTTGTGCTGATGCTGATCGGCCAGTCGAGCAAGCTGATGGGGAAGTACACCATCAGCCTCAGGCATCGCCTCTTCGGCTGGGCGGCGACGCTGGTGATGGCCGCCGCCGTCGCCTTCATGCTCGTGACGGCTTTCTAGCCACGGGCTTCGTGCGACGCGGTGGTGTCGCGTCGCCCAGCTCGTCGAGGATCGGGCAATCGGCGCGCGTCGGGGCCTGGTCAGATGCAGCGGCCGCCGTCGACCTCCAGCGCCACGCCGGTGATCATCGACGCTTCGTCGCTGCACAGAAAGCAGGCGGCGTTGCCGAGATCTTCGGGCGTCGAGAAGCGGCCGATCGGGATCGTCGCCAGGAATTTCGCGCGGATCTCCGGCGTGTCCTCGCCCATGAAGGTCTTCAGCATCGGCGTCTCGCCGGCCACCGGGTTGAGCGCGACGACGCGGATGCCGAACGGCGCAAGCTCGACCGCCATCGAGCGCGTCGCCGTGATGACCCAGCCCTTGCTCGCGTTGTACCAGGCCAGGCGCGGCCGCGGGCTGACGCCAGCGGTGCTGGCGACGTTGAGGATCACGCCGCGCTTTTGCGCCTTGAAGCGCGGCACCACCTCCAGCGCCGTGCGATAGATCGCCTTGACGTTGACCGCGAGGATGCGGTCGAACTCGTCTTCGCCGAGATCTTCGAGCGGCTGCGGCAGGTGGCCCATGCCGGCGTTGTTGACGAGGATGTCGAGACCGCCGAAGCGCTCGTGCGCCGCCGCGACCATCGCCTTCACATCGGACGCGACGGTGACGTCGGCGCGAAAGCCGAGCGCCGCCGCGCCAAGCTTCGCGGCGGCGCGCAGCGCGGCTTCGCCATCGCGATCGGCGAGCACCACCCGCGCGCCCTCGGCAACGAACTTCTTCGCGATGCCTTCGCCGAAGCCCGAAGCGGCGCCGGTGACGATGGCGATCCGGTTGTCTAGTCGCATGGCTTCGCTCTCCGCGTGGCTTCGCTTTCGCGGTCAGGCGAGAAGATTGTGAAACGGCTTGCGATTCTTCCAGCGATAGGTGCGGAAGTCCCGTTCATCGGTGGAAAGAATGCGCCCGTCTCCGAGGTGCCCGGCGAGCAACACCAGCGATGCATCGGCAAGGTCCATGGGCAGCTTTGCATAGCGGCGCATGAGCGAAGGCAGGCGAGGCCACTGTGTCGTTGGCGGCTCCCAGACTGCGAGCCCGCCGGTGCCGACGTCGTCCATCAACGCGGCGGCGAAGTCGATGCCGAGCCAGCGCGTCATCAGGTGCGTCGCTTCGGTGAGCACAGGCCAGGTCGTGATCCAGCCCTCGGCAGCAGTGAACGCCTGGGCCCGTGCGCGCTCATGCCAGGCGTCCCGTTTGTCGACGAGGGCAAAGAGGAAGCCGGTGTCGACCGCAATCAACGCGCTGCGCGCCTAAATTTCGCGTCGAGACTGTCGCCGAGATGACGCTTCACGTCGGAGGCGATATCGCTGCGTCCGCTGTCGCCCTTGCCGATCAGGCCTCCCAGATGGATCAAACCGGCGCGCTGGGCGCGCACGTGGCCATAGTACAGGGCCACACTCTCGCGCAGCACGTGGCTGACGCCGAAACCGGTGGCCCGGGTGAGGTAGTTGATCTGCTCAGCGGCTTCGTCGTCGAGCCGGGCGTTGACGCGCATGAGTCGCCTCGTGGAATTTGTCATCCATTGTATGACAAATCAGCCGTGCTGGATCGCCACCGTCTTCAGCGTCGAAAATCCGTACAGCGCCTCGAAGCCTTTCTCGCGGCCATGGCCGGAGTGCTTGACGCCGCCGAACGGCAGCTCGACGCCGCCGCCGGCGCCGTAGTTGTTGACGAAGACCTGGCCGCATTTCAGGGCCCGCGCCATGCGCATCTGCCGGCCACCGTCGCGCGTCCAGACACCGGCGACCAGGCCGTACCGGGTGCCGTTGGCGATGCGGATCGCGTCGGCTTCGCCGTCGAACGCGATCAGCACCTGCACCGGCCCGAAGATCTCTTCCTGCGCCAGCAGATGCTCGGCGGGCACCGCGTCGATCAGCGTCGGCCGCACATAGTGGCCGCCGCGCGGCGCGGCGTCGACGATTCGGCCCTCGGCCGCAATGCCGAGGCCGCCGTCGCGCGCGATCGAGAGGAAATGCTCGATCACGTCTTTCTGCCGTCGCGAGATGACCGGGCCGACGTCGAGGTCGCTCGCCGCCGGGCCGACCCGCAGCGCGCGATAGCGCTCGGCCATCATCGCCTTCACCTTCTCGTAGACCGGCCGCTCGACCAGGATGCGGGACGCCGCCGAGCACGTCTGCCCGGCGTTCTGGATGCCGGCATTGACGAGGTGCGGCAACGCCGCGTCGAGATCGGCATCGGCGAAGACGATCTGCGGGCTCTTGCCGCCGAGCTCGAGCGTCACCGGCACGGCGTTCTTCGCCGCTGCCGATTGAACCAGCGCGCCGGTCGCGACCGAGCCAGTGAACGAAAGGTGGTCGACGCCGACGTGCGCCGACAGTGCCGCACCGGCCTCTTCGCCGAGCCCCGTCACGACGTTGAGCGCGCCGGCCGGCAGGCCGGCCTCGGCAGCGATGCGCGCGAACGCGAGCACGGAGAGGCAGGCCTCTTCGGCCGGCTTCAGCACGCAGGCATTGCCCATTGCCAGGGCCGCGCCGACGCTGCGGCCGACGATCTGCATCGGATAGTTCCAGGGCACGATGTGGCCGGTGACGCCGTGTGGCTCGCGCAGCGTCAACGCCGTGTAGCCGGCCGCGAAAGGCACCGTCTCGCCGTGTACCTTGTCGGCGGCGCCGCCGTAGAACTCGCAATAGCGGGCCAGCGCCACCGCATCGGCACGCGCCTGCCGGAGCGGCTTGCCGACGTCGAGCACCTCCAGATGCGCAAGCAGGTCGACGTTGTCGAGCACCTTGCGGCCGATCGCCAGCAGCACGCGGCCGCGTTCGAGCGCGCTCATGCGACCCCATGAGCCCGCGTCGGCCGAGTCGAGCGCGGCGCGCGCCGCGGCGACCGCCGCATTGACGTCAACGGCACTGCCGCGCGCGATGCGGGCCAACTCCGAGCCGTCTGACGGATTTTCGAGCGCGATGGTTTCGTTGCTCGCCGGTGCCCGCCACTGACCGCGAATCAGGACCTGGTCGGTGCGAAACGGAATGGAGAACTCGTTCGGTGCATTCATGTCCGGGCTCCGGCGGCGGCCTGGCCGCTTTGCGCCATCATAAGAACCTGCCCCGCGGGGCGCGGGAGCTCCGCCATCGGCTTCTTTCTTTTCAAGCGCTTCGCCAGTTTCGTTCTGACGCTGCTCGCCGCGTCGATCGTCATCTTCACCGTGCTCGACGTGCTGCCCGGCAACGCCGCCGAGGTGATGCTCGGCCAGAGCGCGACGCCGGAATCGGTGGCCGCCCTGTCGGCGAAGCTCGGCCTCGATCGGCCGGCACCCGTTCGCTACGCCGACTGGATGAAAGGCCTGGCCAGCGGCGAGCTCGGCACCAGCATCGCCTACGACGCGCCGATCGCCGGCCTCGTCGCCGAGCGCCTGGCCGTCACCGTGCCGCTGGCGCTGCTGGCGATGACGCTGACCACGCTGCTTGCCTTCAGCCTCGGTCTCTTCGCCGCGGCGCGACACGGCAAAGCCGGCGACGTGAGCGTGATGGCGGCGAGCCAGATCGGCATCGCCATTCCGAACTTCTGGTTCGCCATCCTGCTGATCCTCGTCTTCGCGGTGAAGCTGCGCTGGTTCTCGGCCGGCGGCTTTCCCGGCTGGTCGGCCGACGATGGCGGCGGCATCGGCCCGGCGCTGCGCGCGCTGGTGCTGCCGGCGATCGCGCTGGCGGTCGTGCAGGCGGCGATCCTGGCGCGCATCGTCCGCTCGGCGGTGCTCGACGTGATGCGCGAGGATTTCGTTCGCACCGCGCGCGCCAAGGGCCAATCGCCGCACGGCATTCTCTGGGGCCACGTGCTGAGAAATGCCATGGTGCCCGTGCTCACGGTGATGGGCCTGCAGTTCGCCAACCTGCTGACAGGCACCGTCGTCATCGAGAACGTGTTCTCGCTGCCCGGGCTGGGCCGGCTCGTCTTCCAGGCGATCGCCAACCGCGACCTGCTGGTCGTTCGCGACGCGGTGATGCTGCTAGCGGCGGCGGTCGTCGTCATCAACTTCGCGGTCGACCTGCTCTACGTGGTCGTCGATCCGCGGCTACGGGCGCGCGCCGCATGAGCGCCGCCGGCCCACGCTCGCGCTGGCGCCGCGCCAACTTCGCGATCGGCGCGACGCTCGTGACGGCGCTCATCGCGCTCGCCCTGCTTTCGTTCGCCTGGACGCCCTACAGCGCGATCGAGCTCGACATTCCGCACAAGCTGCAGCCACCGTCGGCGGCGCACTGGCTCGGCACCGACAGCCTCGGCCGCGACATCGTCTCGCTGCTTATCGTCGGCAGCCGCGTCTCGATCGCGGTCGGCCTGATCGCGGTCGGCATCGGCATCGCTTTCGGCGTCGCCCTCGGCCTGTGGGCGGCGACCCGACGCGGCTGGGTCGAAGAGGCGGTGATGCGCTTCGCCGATCTCACCTTCGCCTTTCCGGCGCTGCTCTCGGCCATCATGCTCACGGCCATCTACGGGCCGGGGCTGGTGACCTCGATCGTCGCCATCGGCCTCTTCAACGTGCCGGTCTTCGCGCGCATCACGCGAGCCGGCGCGCTGGTCGTGCGCTCACGCGAGTTCGTGCTCGCGGCGCGGGCGCTTGGCAAGAGCGAGTGGCGCATCACGCTCGACCACGTGCTGCCCAACATCGCCGCCCTCTTGATCGTGCAGGCGACGATCCAGTTCGCGATCGCCATCCTCGCCGAAGCGGCGCTCAGCTATCTCGGCCTCGGCACGCAGCCGCCGACGCCGTCGTGGGGGCGCATGCTGAACGAGGCGCAGACACAGCTCTTCCAGGCGCCACAGCTGGCGATCTACCCGGGCGTCGCCATTGCGCTGACGGTGCTCGGCCTCAACCTGATGGGCGACGGGCTGCGCGACATCTTCGATCCGCGGCTGGCACGGCGCCGCTAACCACGATTCCCTGCATGGAAGCGTTCCTGGCATCGATCGGCGTGGTCGCGCTCGGCGAGAGGACAAGACGCAGATCGCGACGGTCGCCCTCGCGACGCGCTACGACAGCCTCGTCGCCGTCGTCGCGGAACGACCCTCGGCAGGCTGATCGCCGACGTGCCGGCCGTCTTCCTCGCCGACAAGGCGCTGCGCCCGGTGCCGATGCGGCTGGTGCACGGCGTCGCCCGGTGATCTTCGCGCTGCTCGACGCCTTGACGCTGCTCGAGGTCGACCGCGTCTTCTGAGACACTGAACGCGGACTTTGAGCGGAGATTGACGTGCGAACCCCCCCGGGCAACGAGGCCGTCGGCGCCCTGTCGGCGGCGCAGCAGTCGCGGGTCGATGGCCTGCTCGACACGCTGCTCGATCTGCCCGAAGCCAATCGCGTCGCCAGCCTGCGTCGCCTCGCGGCCGATGACCTCGCCGTGCGCGAAGAGGCCGAAAGCCTGCTGCACGCAGCCGCGTCCTGCGGCGATTTCCTGAGCCAGGCGATCCGTCCGAGCCCGCCGACCGACGCACCGATCGTCTTCGAGGCCGGCTGGCGGATCGGCCCGTGGCGCGTCGTCGGCGACCTCGGCGGCGGCGGCATGGGCGAGGTCTACGAGGCCGAGCGCGCAGACGGCGGCTTTGCCCAGCGTGCCGCCGTGAAGCTGCTGCGCCGCGAAGCGAGCGAGCAGCTCGAACGCTTCCACGCCGAGCGGCAGATCCTGGCACGCCTCGAGCATCCCGGCATCGCCCGGCTGCACGACGGCGGCGTCGCCGACGATGGCCGGCCCTGGATGGCGATGGAGCTCGTCGCCGGCCGGTCCATCACCACGTTCTGCGCCGAGACGCGGGCGACGCTCGACGAGCGCCTGGGCCTCTTCATGCAGGTCTGCGACGCGGTCGCGTATGCCCACCACCACCTCGTCGTGCATCGCGACCTCAAGCCCGCCAACATCCTCGTCAACGACGATGGCCAGGTGAAGCTTCTCGATTTCGGCATCGCCAAGCTGCTCGACGACAGCGGCAGCGGCGATGGCCGGACGCGTACCCAGGGGGCGCCGCTGACGCCGCTTTACGCGGCGCCCGAGCAGCTCACCGGCGGCGTGATCACGACCGCGACCGACGTCTACGCGCTCGGCCTGCTGCTGTTCGAGATGCTGACTGGCGGCCCGCCCTGGGCCGGCCCGGTCACCCCGGTCGCCTC
>JALYSL010000022.1 GCA_030854825.1 Pseudomonadota bacterium | reverse complement strand
GTGCGGGTGTCGCCCGAGTCGACGGCGAGGCCTTGCTCGCGCACCCGCGCCAGCGTCGGCCCGCGCGTCAGCGCCGAGACGCGGTGTCCGGCCCGTGCCATGCGCGCCGCGATGAGGCCGCCGACGGCGCCCAAGCCAACGATGGCGACCTTCAAGAGCCGCCTCGGCGACAGGAAATGTGTTGAATCAAGGGCAAATCTCCGACCCTTCGCGAGTGCAGGCGCGACTTTTTCTGCAAAATAGCACGATCGTTCGTTTTTCCGACCACTGCATCGAGGAATCATGCCTGTCGTGAATTTTCTCGTCACCGACAACGCCGACGTTTCCGATAGCGACGCGGTTGCGCCGCCGCGTGCGCTGGCCAAGGGCAAGCAGACACGTGCCGCGATCGTCGACGCGGCGCTCGCGCTCGCGTCGCACAGCGGCATCGAGGGCCTGTCGATCGGCGTGCTCGCCGAAGCGACGGGCATGAGCAAGTCGGGCGTGTTCGCGCACTTCGGCTCGCGCGAAGAGCTGCAGATCTCGGTCGTTCGTGAATACCACGCGCGCTTCGAAGAAGAAGTCTTTCGCCCGGCGATGAGCGAAGCGCGCGGCCTGCCGCGGCTGCACCGTCTTTTCGATCGCTGGCTCAAGCGCGTCTCGGTCGAGATCGACTCGGGCTGCATCTACATCAGCGGCGCCGTCGAGTTCGACGACCGGCCGGGTCCCGTGCGCGACGCGCTGGTGGCCATGGTGCAGACGTGGCGGCGCGCCCTCGAGCGGGCGATCCGCGCGGCCGTCGGCGAGCGGCATCTGCGCGCCGATACCGACGTCGGCCAGGTCCTGTTCGAGATCCACGGCCTCATTCTCGCCCTCCACCACGACGCGCGTTTCCTGCGCCATGCCGGCGCGGAGGAGCGGGCGCGCACCGGCTTCGAGCGCGTTCTCTCGCACTGGGCCGACGCCGGCCGCACGGTCTGAATTTCATCAGGAGCTTCACATGCCTTCTTACACGCCGCCCCTGCGCGACATGCAGTTCGTGTTGCACGAAGTGCTCGGTGCCGTCGACGAGCTCAAGGCCTTGCCGGCCTATGCCGACGTTGATGTCGACACGATCAACGCTGTGCTCGAAGAGGGCGGCAAGTTCGCCAGCGAGGTGCTGCTGCCGCTCAACGCCGTCGGCGATGCCGAAGGCTGCACTCTCGACAAGACGACGCACGAGGTCAAGCCACCGACCGGCTTCAAGGAGGCGTATGCGAAGTACGTCGAAGGCGGCTGGCCGGCGTTGAGCTGCGATCCGGCGTTCGGCGGCCAGGGCTTGCCGCACGTCGTCAACCAGTGCCTGTTCGAGATGCTCAACTCCGCGAACCAGGCCTGGACGATGTACCCGGGCCTGTCGCACGGCGCCTACGAGTGCCTCGTCGCGCACGGCTCCGACGAGCAGAAGCGCCTCTATCTCGGCAAGCTGACGAGTGGCCACTGGACCGGCACGATGTGCCTGACCGAGCCGCAGTGCGGCACCGATCTCGGGCTTTTGCGTACGAAGGCGGAGCCGCAAGCCGACGGCACCTACAAGCTCACCGGCAACAAGATCTTCATCTCGGCCGGTGAGCACGACATGGTCGAGAACATCATTCACCTCGTTCTGGCGCGCCTGCCCGAAGCGCCGATCGGCTCCAAAGGCATCTCGCTGTTCGTGGTGCCGAAGTGGAAGGTCAAGGCCGATGGCTCGATCGGCGAACGCAACGGCATCTGGTGCGGTGGCCTCGAGCACAAGATGGGCATTCACGGCAACGCCACGGCGCAGATCGTTCTCGAAGACGCCGAAGGCTCTCTCGTCGGCGAGCCGAACAAGGGCCTGGCCGCGATGTTCATCATGATGAACGCGGCGCGCCTCGGCGTCGGCATGCAGTCGCTCGGCCTGACCGAAGTGGCGTACCAGAACGCCGCGGCCTACGCCAAGGATCGGCTGCAGGGGCGCTCGCTCTCGGTCGTGAAGGCCAAGGACAAGCCGGCCGATCCGATCATCGTCCACCCCGACGTTCGCAAGATGCTGCTGACGGCGCGCGCCTACGCCGAAGGCGGCCGCGCGCTGGCGATGTTCACGACGCTGTTGCTCGACAAGGAGATCGCCAGCACCGACGAGACGGTGAAAAAGGACGCCGCCGATCTCGTGGCGTTGCTGACGCCGATCGTCAAGGCTTTCTTCACAGACAACGCCTGGATCGCGACCTCGCACTGCATGCAGGTCTTCGGCGGCCACGGCTACATCCGCGAATGGGGCATGGAGCAGTTCGTGCGCGACGCGCGGATCAACATGATCTACGAGGGCACGAACACCATCCAGTCGCTCGACCTGCTCGGCCGCAAGGTCCTCTCCGACAACGGCGCCAAGCTGAAGAAGTTCGGCAAACTGGTGCAGGAGTTCGTCGAGGAAGAAGGCGTGAACGAAGACATGCAGGAATTCGTCAATCCGCTCGCCGAGCTCGGCGAGAAGGTCACCAAGCTGACCACCGAGATCGGCATCAAGGCGCTGAAGAATCCCGATGAGGTCGGCGCCGCGGCGGTCGACTATCTGCGCGTCTGCGGCCACCTCATCTACGCTTATCTCTGGGCGCGGATGGCGAAGGTCGCGCTCGGCAAGATCTCCGGCGGCGACCCGTTCTACGTTGCCAAGCTGGCGGTGGCACGCTTCTACTTCGCCAAGTTGTTGCCCGAGACGGCCGGCCTCATCAGGACGGCGCGCGCCGGCGTCGCGCCGATGATGGAGATGGACACGGCGCTGTTCTGAGCTCGGCAACCTGTTCGAATCGACATTACAAGGAGACACGCATGAAGACTGCCCTGCAACGCACCGCTCTCGGCTTCGGCCTTCTGTTCGCGACGTCGATCGCGCTGGCCCAGTCGATGTCACCGGCCGGCCTGTGGAAGACGATCGACGACAGCACGAAGAAGGAGAAGTCCTTCGTGCGCATCGTCGAGGCGAATGGCGTCTACACCGGCAAGGTCGAAAAGCTGCTGGATCCGGCGACGCCGCCGGACGCGACGTGCAAGGATTGCAGCGACGAGCGTAAGGGCCAGCCGATCCTCGGCATGACCATCATCCGTAACGTCAAGGCGACCGAAGACAAGGCCGTGTTCAGTGGCGGCGACATCCTCGATCCGGACAACGGCAAGGTCTACCGCGTCAAGCTCAAGGTCGTCGACAACGGCGCGAAGCTTGACGTGCGCGGCTACATCGGCACGCCCTTGCTCGGCCGGACGCAGACCTGGATCCGCGCCGAATGAATTCCTCCCCGGGAGCAGCGATGAATCGATTCAACGTCCGCAAGGTCGCCGTGCTGGGCGCCGGCGTGATGGGTGCGCAGATCGCCGCGCACCTCGTTAACGTCAAGGTGCCGGTGGTGCTGTTCGATCTGCCGGCCAAGGACGGCCCGAAGAACGGCATCGTCACGAAGGCCGTCGAGGGGCTGAAGAAGCTCAAGCCCGCGCCGCTCGGCATTCCCGAAGATGCGGCGCTCATCGAACAGGCGAACTACGAAGAGCACTTGAGCCTGCTCGGCGAATGCGACCTCGTCATCGAGGCGATCGCCGAGCGGATGGACTGGAAGCTCGATCTCTACACGAAGATCGCTTCGGCGATCGCGCCGCACGCCATCGTCGCCAGCAACACCTCGGGCCTCAGCATCACCAAGCTCTCGGAAGTGCTGCCCGAGTCGATCAGGCCGCGTTTTTGCGGCATCCACTTCTTCAACCCGCCGCGCTACATGGCGCTGGTGGAGCTGATCGCCACGCCGACGACCGAGCCCGAGATCCTCGACCAGCTGGAGACCTTCGTGACGACGACGCTCGGCAAGTCGGTCATCCGCGCCAAGGACACGCCCAATTTCGTCGCCAATCGGGTCGGCATCGCCGGCATGCTGGCGACGATGAAGGAAGCCGAGACCTACGGCCTGACCTACGACGTGGTCGACGATCTCACCGGCAAGAAGCTCGGCCGAGCCAGTTCGGGCACTTTCCGCACCGCCGATGTGGTCGGTCTGGATACGATGGCGCACGTCATCAAGACCTTGCAGGACAACCTGCAAGACGACCCGTTCTACGTCAGCTATGCCACGCCGCCCGTCGTCGACAAGCTCATCGCCGCCGGGGCGTTGGGACAAAAGAGCGGTGCCGGTTTCTACAAGAAGGTCGGCAAGGAGATCCTGCGCTTCGATCCGACGACGGGCAAATACGTGCCCGGCGGCGGCAAGGCCGACGAGATCGTCGCCCGCATCCTGAAGAAGCCGCCGGCCGAGCGGCTGAAGCTTCTGCACGACTCGAAGAATCCGCAGGCGCAGTTTCTGTGGGCGATCCTGCGCGACAGCTTTCACTACGCCGCGGTTCATCTCGCCGATGTCGCCGAGAGCGCGCGCGATATCGACTTCGCCATGCGCTGGGGCTTCGGCACCAGCCAGGGCCCGTTTGAGCTCTGGCAGCAGGCCGGCTGGACGCAGGTCGCGAACTGGGTCAAGGAAGACATAGCCGCCGGCAAGGCGTTGAGCAAGGCGCCGCTGCCGCCCTGGGTGTTCGAGGGCCTGGGCAGCGCCGGCGGTGGCGTGCATCGGCCCGAAGGCTCGTGGAGCGCGGCGCACGCGCGCTTCGATGCGCCGAGCACCTTGCCGGTCTATCAGCGTCAGGCCTTTCGCGAGAGCGTGTTCGGCTCCGGCGCGGCCGAGCCGCTGAAGTCGGGCACGGAAGTCTTCAAGAACGAAGAGGTTCGCGTCTCGACAATCGATGGCGAGGTGCTGATCGCCAGCATCACGGCCAAGCTGCATCTCATCAGCCCGGCCGTGACCGAAGGATTGATGAAGGCCGTCGAGCTCGCCGAGACCGGCTACCAGGGCCTCGTGATCTGGTCGCCCGACGACGTGTTCTCGGCCGGAGCCAATCTCGAAGCGCTGATGCCGATCTTCCTGAAGAGCGGCGGCAAGGGCATCGCGCCGGAAGAGAAGAAATTGCAGGACGCGATGCTGCGCATCCGCTACGCCAATGTGCCGGTCGTCGCCGCGGTGCGCGGCATCGCCCTCGGCGGCGGCAACGAGATCGCGCTCGCCTGTGCGCGCCGGGTCGCCGCGATGGAGAGCTACATGGGCTTCGTCGAGGTCGGCGTCGGCTTGATCCCGGGCGGCGGCGGCCTCGCCTACGTGGCGCGTCGTGCCGCGGAAATGGCGACGGCCGGCGGCGACAGCGCCTACG
>JALYSL010000009.1 GCA_030854825.1 Pseudomonadota bacterium | reverse complement strand
CGCGGCGGGCGAAACGATCGTACGCCACGAAGCGAAGGAAGCGAAGCCGCGCCCAACGACGAAGGCGCACAGCAGTCCTTCGTCGACACGATGCCGAACTCGCAGAACGCTGCAGGTGCTCCGAGCGCCGCTGGCGCAGAGCTCGAAGGCGACCGCCAGGGCGCCCGACGCCGCAATCGTCGCGGCGGCCGCGGCCGTGATCGCGATGAATCGAATGGCGGCGAAGGCAACGCCCAGGCACCGGCGATCGATGAGAGCTCGATGGCAGCGCGCAACGCAGTCGCGGGCAGCGAAGGCAACGGCTCGGCCACTTTCGCCGAAGGCAACGGCTCGGCCGCTGCACTCGCCGAGGGCGGCGAGGCGACCGTCGACGACGCAGGCAATCCGATCGATTCGCGCGGCGAAGGATCGGCGAGCCGCCGCCGTCGCGGTGGCCGAGGCCGCGACCGACTACCGCGTGGGGCCCAGCCGGAAGGCGGCGGTAACGGTGCCGTTTCATCCGAGTCGGCCGGCGATGCCGGGCTCGCGACGGCTGCAGCGATCGATCCGCGGTTCGCGGTCGACGAGCGCGAATTCGAGCGCGACAGCGGGCGTCAAGACGAGCCCGGGCGCATGCACCCGCAGCCGCACGAGATCGACGCTGTACCGATCCAGCGCATGTTGCCGCCCATCGAGGAAGCACCTGCTTTCGAACAACGGCAACCCGAACGTGCGCCTGTCGCTGCGCCGGCTCCGGCAGCGATCGTCGTGCCCGCGGCGACGCCTCGGGACTACGTCCTGCCGATCGACTCGCTGGAAGCTGTCGCCGAAGGCGCCGGCCTGCAATGGGTGAACTCCGACGCCGACAAGATCCGCGCTGCGCAGGCGGCGATGGCGTCTGCGCCGACGGCGGCACACGTTCCACGCGAGATTCGCAGGGCCGAGCCGATCGATCAGGGCCCGCTGGTCCTCGTCGAGACGCGCAAGGATCTGTCGCAGGTGCGCCTGCCCTTCGAAACGCAGACACCGAACTCCTGACGCGCAAAAAGACGCTCGCTCAGCCGCGGGTCACTCCGAGCTGACCGAGCGTGCTTTGTGCGCGCGGCCGACGCCGTAGGCGTCGACACCGCTCCTCATGGCAAGCGCTCGAGCGATCGCTGATATCTGGGCGAGTGCATGAGCTCGTCCCAGACGATGGGCGTGGTCTGGGGCAGCAGATCGAGGCGACGCGACTCGCTTTGCGCATCGGGTTGCCAGCGGCCGTGCGCCGCGGCGTCGATGAGGCCGTCGAGAAGTGCATCCACGGCGGCGCCGCTGCCCTGCGACTGATTGCAGAGCAGCACCATGTCGCAGCCGGCGGCCAGCGCCAGGCCGGCGGCTTCGGCATACGACACGTCGATGCCGCCGACGCGGCGCGCCCCGGCCATGCTGAGGTCGTCGCTGAAGATCGCACCGTCGAAGCCGAACTCGTGACGCAGGATTTCGTTCAGCCAGCGCGAGGAAAAGCCGGCCGGGTTTTCGTCGACCTTCGTGTAGACGACGTGTGCCGGCATGACGCTGGCAAGCGAACCGGCCAGCCATTCGTAGGGCCGGGCGTCGTCGCCGAGGATGGCGGACAGGGAGCGGTCGTCTTCGGGAATCGCGGTGTGGCTGTCGGCCCTGACGTGGCCGTGCCCCGGAAAGTGCTTGCCGCAGTTGCGCATGCCGGCTTCGAGGAGGCCGTGCATGAGGCTCTTGGCGAGCAGCGAGACGACGCGCGGGTCGCGATGGAACGCACGATCGCCGATGACGCCGCTGCTGCCATGATCCAGATCGAGAACGGGCGTGAAGCTCAGGTCGACGCCGCAAGCACGCAGCTCGCTGCCGAGCACGTGGCCGGCCGCCGTTGCCGCCTCGAGCGCGCGCATTGCGCCGCTGCCGCGGCCGCCCGCGCCGTCCCGCATCCACATCTCGCCAAGCACTCGCATGGGCGGCAGGTGCGTGAACCCGTCGCTGCGAAAACGCTGGACGCGGCCACCTTCGTGATCGACGCAGAGAAGCGCATCGGGTCGCGACGACTTGATCTCCGCTGCCAGCTCGGTGAGCTGGCGCCGATCCTGCCAGTTGTGCGCAAAGAAGATGACCCCGCCGGTGAGCGGATGCGCCAGACGGCGGCGATCGTCAGCTTCCAGAGTCGTACCGGCAATGTCGAGTATTACCGGCGAATGGATCGCTTCAGTCATCGTCCGCCCTCCTGTTCGACGACGACGAAGCTGGCCGCGTAGTCGGCCTCGTCGCTGACGCTGACGTGAGCCCGAAGGCCGCGCGCCGTGAACCATTCGGCGAGCACGCCGTGCAGGCGAATCTCGGGCTTGCCGCTCTTCTGCTTGGCGATCTCGCAGCCGCGCCAGGTCATCGGCGTGCGCATGCCCAGCCCGATCGCCTTCGAGAATGCCTCCTTCGCCGAGAATCGCGTCGCCAGATAGCGAACTCCGCGCTCAGCGAGCTGGGCACTGCGGGCGTGGAAGACGTCGAGCTCGTGCGGGCCGAGGACACGCTGGGCGAAGCGGTCGCCGCGCCGCGCCAGCACCGCGCCGATGCGTCGGACATCGCAGATGTCGGTGCCGACGCCGTAGATCATCGCGA
>JALYSL010000004.1 GCA_030854825.1 Pseudomonadota bacterium | reverse complement strand
CGGCGTAGACGTCGCCACGAAGGTCGCCGGAGGTCTGGGTCGATTCGAGAACGAGCGGGCGGCCGAACTGGTTGTTCGCGAACCTGTCCTGCAGTGCCACGTAACGTGCATGCAGCGAGTTCGCGTCCTGGGCCACGGCCGCCGGCAGCGCGAGCAAGCCGCCGAGCAGCAACGCGCCGATCCGCATGGCGGTCGCAGGAAAAGAAGGCAAGCGCATCAAAGCCAATACTCCCACAGGCGGCCGAACCATTCCTTCGCGCGGGTGTTGAGCGGGCGGCGTTCCCATTTCGCAAGCGAAATCTGGTCGGACTCGGTGAGGTCGCGCTCGAAAGCCTCGCGCATCTTGGCCCCGAACTCGGGGCCGAGAATGACGGCAGTCAACTCCTGGTTGTGTAGGAAGCTGCGCCAGTCGAGGTTGGTCGAGCCGACCGTGGCCCAGACGCCGTCGATGAGCGCCGTCTTCGAGTGCAGCAACGCCTGCCTCCGCTCGTAGATCCTGACGCCGCTGCGAAGCAGCTCCTCGTAGTGGGCGCGTCCCGCGTTGAAGACCAGCGACGAATCGCTGACGCTGGGCACGATCATTTCCACGTTGACACCGCGACCCACCGCACTGATGAGAGTGTGGATCAGCTGCGGGTCGGGGACGAAATAGGCGTTGGTCAGCAGTACGTCGTGCTCGGCGCTGTTGATGGCCGAGAGCAGCGTCACGTAGTTCAGGTTGACGGTCTGGTCAGGGCCGCTGCCGATCACGCGCACGACCTCCTGGCCGTCGGCGGCCAGCGGCGGAAAGTAGTTGCGTGACGCGAGCGGCGGGCCTTTTTGGTCGCTCCAGGTGGCCATGAAGAGCTTCTGAAGCGTGGCCACCACCGGCCCGTCGATCTGCAGATCGGTGTCGCGCCACGGCACGTTCATATTGTTCTCGCTCTTGCCGATGTGCACCGACGAGCCACCGGAATAGACGCTGCTGATGTTGATGCCACCGAGCACGGCGGTCCGACCGTCGACGACCAGGAGCTTTCGATGATCGCGCTGGTTGACGTCCCACCCGGCCTTGGCGCGGAGCGGGTCGACCGGATTGAACTCGACCACCGCGATGCCCGCGTGCTGCAGCCGATCGAAGAAGGCGCGCGGCGTGCCCAGCGTGCCGACGCTGTCGCGGATCAGGTTGACCTGCACGCCCGCGCGCTGCTTCGCGAGGAGGGCATCGGCGAATCGGCGACCTGCGTCGTCGTCTTCGAAGATGTAGGTCTCCATGTTGATGTGATCGTGCGCATCGCTGATCGCCGACAGCATCGCCGCGTAGGTGTCGGGGCCGTTCTGCAGGAGCGTCACGCGGTTGCCGAGGCTGAGCGGGCTGCCGGCCAGCTGCTGTTCGACCGCCAGGTGGCGGGCCAGCATGTCGCTGCGGGCGTCGCCCTGCGACAGCTGCGCGATGATCTGCTTGCTGCGTTCGGGCGACAGGACGCGCCCGCTGGCGGTCTGGAATTGCACGCTGCCCGGATCGGGCGGCGCCATGTCCGGCGTGATGATCGGGAACACGCCGCAACCGGCGAGCGCAACGGCAGCGCCAGCCGCCAGCGAGCGCATCAGGCGAAACAGCGGGCCGTGGAGATTCACGTCCGCGCCCGCAGCGCGCGCGCGGCCTCGCTCACGAGGGTCGGTCCGCGATAGATGAAGCCGGTGTAGATCTGCACGATGTCGGCGCCGGCCGCGCGCTTGGCCAGGGCGTCGGCAGCACTGGTGACGCCACCCACGCCGATGATGGGATATGCGGCCCCGAGGACCGCGCGCAATTTCGCCACGACCGCATTCGACGCGGCGAGCAACGGCGCGCCCGACAGGCCGCCCGCCTCGTGGCCATGGCGAAGCGTCGCCACGGCTTCGCGGGCCAGCGTTGTGTTGGTGGCGATGACGCCGTCGATGGAGTGCCTTTGCAATGTTGCCGCCACGCTGTCGATCTGGCCGGTGTCGAGATCGGGGGCGATCTTGACGAAGATCGGCACCTTGCGGCCGAACTCCTCGGCCAGCTCGACCGAGCGGCTCCGCAGAGCCGCGAGCAGCGCGTCGAGCATTGCCTCGCCTTGCAGCTCGCGAAGGCTCTTCGTGTTCGGGCTCGAGATGTTGACCGTCACGTAGTCGGCATGCGGATAGACGCCGGCGAGGCAGGCGAGGTAGTCGTCGGCGGCCCGCTCGATCGGCGTCGCCGCGTTCTTGCCGATGTTGAGCCCGAGGATGCCACCGCGGCTGCGAAACCTGGCCCGGCGCACGTTGGCCACGAAGGCGGCCAGACCGTGGTTGTTGAAACCGAGCCGGTTGATCATCGCCTTGGCCTCGGGCAGCCGGAAGAGCCGCGGCTTTGGATTGCCGGGCTGCGCCCGCGGCGTCACGGTGCCGACCTCGATGCTGCCGAACCCCATCGCACCGAACGCATCGATGCAGCGGCCGTTCTTGTCGAGCCCGGCCGCCAGGCCAACCCGATTGGGGAAGTTCAGGCCCGCGATCGTCACCGGGTCGTCGATTCGCGGCGCCGACACGGTGCATTCGAGCGCCGTGCGCTGGATGGCGGCCAGACCGACGAGCGTCAGGTCGTGCGCGTGCTCGGGGCCGAGGCCGAACAGGAAGGGACGCGCGAGCGAATAGGGAACGAGGGACATGGAGCGCGCGGATTTTGGCATTGCCGTTGCATACTCGTGCCGAAAGCCGCCCATGACCGAGCACCGCATCGAAAGAGACACCTTCGGCGAGATCGCCGTTCCGGCCAATCGCCTCTGGGGTGCTCAGACCGAGCGCTCGCTGCATCACTTCGACATCTCGACCGAGAAGATGCCGATCGAGTTGATCCGCGCGCTAGCCCTCGTCAAGCGCAGTGCCGCCGTGGTCAACCAGGCACTCGGCACGCTCGACGCGAAGAAGGCGGGTGCCATTGTCGCCGCCGCCGACGAGGTGCTGGCC
>JALYSL010000517.1 GCA_030854825.1 Pseudomonadota bacterium | reverse complement strand
GACCTCGAGCTTCAAGCCCGTGTCGTAGGGCAGCGCGGGCGTCGCGAACTCGACGTCGTTGCGAACGTAGTGCAGGGCGCAGGCACGGCGCCAGCGCGGGCTGAGGTTCGAGCCCGATTGGTGAAAGGTGTTGCCGTGATGAAAGCTGACGCCGCCTTTGCGCACCGGCGCCGGCGCCATCGGCTGCTTCTCGAGCACCGTGGCCGCCAGCTGCAGGTTGAACGGCTCGCCCTCGGGCGCGAAGTGCGGATAGACGGGCCCGAGATTCGTGCCATCGCCGAAATAAAGGCAGCCGTTCTCCAGCGTCGCGTCGTCGAGCGCGATCCAGGCAGTGACGATGCCTTCGATGTCGGTCGGGCCGAAATAGAAATTGTCCTGGTGCGCCGGCTTCGGGCCGCCGCCTTCGGGTGGCTTGAAGAAAATCTGGCTGAAGTAGACGGAGACGCCGGTACCGAGTACCGACTCGACGTGTGCGACCAGCCGCGCGTCGCGGGCCAGCGCCCGCACCGCGTCGCGATGGGCGTGCGGGTTGTCGAGCTTGCGCAGCACCGCGCGCGCCTTGACGCCGTCGTCGAGATACCAGGCCCGCTGTTCTCGCGGCAGATCGGCGAGGAAGGCTTCGCCCCACTGCTCGATGTCGCGCACCACGGCGTCCATCTCGTCGCTGCCGAAGATGCCGTTCACCGTCAGGTGGCCCTGGTGGCGATAGAAAGCGAGGTCGATGGCGTTCATGACGTTCAGGCGGCACGCACGAAGCTCGTCACGACCGCCGTCATGTGGGCAAGCCGCTCGTCGAGCGCTGCCTTCTGCAGGAGGTCGAGGCCGAAGATCGCGCCGAGCGTGTGCTTGTTCGAGAGGTAGAAGTAGGCCAGGCCGGCGATCGAGATGTAGAGCTGCATCGGATCGATTCCCTGGCGCAGCTCGCCGTTCTTTTCGCCGCGTGCCAGCACCTCGGCGAGCCCTTCGATCAGCGGCGAGTTCATCTGCCGGATGCGGCGCGAACGCTTCAGGTGACCGGCGCGGTGCATGTTCTCGCTATTGAGAAGGGCCAGGAATTCCGGGTGGGCAAGGTAGTGCCGCCAGGTGAATTCGACCAGACTCTCGATCGCATCCAGCGGCGCGCTGGCTTCCAGATGCAGGTCGCGCTCGGCGGCGCGAATGTCGGCATAGGTCTCTTCGAGCACGGCGAGGAAGAGATCGTCCTTGCCTTCGAAGTAGTAGTAGATGAGCTTCTTGTTGACGCCGGCGCGTTCGGCGATCGCGTCGATGCGGGCACCGCCGAAGCCGTGGTCGGCGAACTCGGCCATCGCCGCGCGCAGGATTTCCTGCTGCGTGCGATCGGCATCGCGCGAGCGAAATTCGACGACGTTGGTGGCCTTGGCACTCATGAAACGATTAATTCACCAAACGGTGAATTACAGAATCCGGGCGAACCCTGAGACCCGGCAGCCGTGCGACGCGGGCGCCCGCGAGGCACACTTCCGGCAGCCGACTTGCCGACGCCATGACCTCTTCTCACCTTTCGCTTCGCCCTGCGGGCCACGCACTCGTCGAAGCGCTGATCGCGCAAGGCGTAGCGACCGCCTTCGGCGTTCCCGGCGAAAGCTATCTCGCCGCGCTCGATGGCTTCTTCGAGCATCGCGACAAGATCCGCTTCATCGCCTGCCGCCACGAAGGTGGCGCCAGCTACATGGCCGAAGCGCAGGGCAAGCTCAGCGGGCGCCCGGGCATCTGCTTCGTGACGCGCGGGCCAGGCGCGAGCAATGCCGCGATCGGCCTGCACACCGCGTTCCAGGATTCGACGCCGATGATCGTCCTCATCGGCCAGGTCGCCAGCGAACAGCGCGATCGCGAGGCGTTCCAGGAAGTCGACTACCGACAGATGTTCGGGCCCGGGACGCTCGGCTTCGCGAAGTGGGTCGGCGAGGTGCACGACGCGGATCGCCTGCCCGAGTACGTGGCCCGCGCCTTTCACACGGCGATGCAGGGCCGGCCCGGGCCGGTCGTGCTGGCGCTTCCGGAAGACATGCTCAGGGCAATGACAGCGGCACCGGTGTTGCCGCGATGCGAACCGGCGCTGGCCGCACCGTCGCCCGAGGCGATGCTCGCCTTGCAGCGATTGCTCGCGGCCGCGAAGCGCCCCTTCGTCATCGCCGGCGGCAGCGGCTGGAGCTCGGCTGCCTGCGAGAGTCTCGAACGTTTCGCCGAGCGCTGGCAGTTGCCCGTCGGCTGCGCCTTCCGCTTCCAGGACGTGTTCGACAACCGGCAGGCGAACTACGCTGGCGACGTCGGCATCGGCATCAATCCGAAGCTCGCCGCGCGCATCGGCGAAGCCGATCTCGTGCTCGCGATCGGGCCGCGGCTCGGCGAGATGACGACCGGCGGCTACGAGCTGCTGAAGCCGCCGCGGCCAGCCCAACAGCTCGTGCACGTGCACGCCGGTGCCGAGGAGCTGGGCCGCGTCTTCGCCGCCGATCTGCTGGTGCATTCGTCGATGGCCTGCATCGGGCCGGCGCTGGCCGCGCTCGAACCGCCTTCGTCGCTGCCGTGGCTAGAGTGGACACGCGCGGCGCATGCCGACTACGACGCCAATCTCGTGGCAGCGCCGGTCGCGCCGCTCGACATGGCCGAGGTCGTGAAGACGGTTGCGCGTCTTGTGCCCGAAGACAGCGTGCTGACCAACGGCGCCGGCAATTTCAGCGGCTGGCTGCATCGCTACTACCGCTATCCCGGCCTGCGTCACGCGGGCCGCACGCAGCTCGCGCCGACCTCGGGCGCGATGGGCTACGGCTTTCCCGCCGCCGTCGCCGCGTCGCTGCTTTATCCGCAGCGCACGGTGATCAACCTGGCCGGCGACGGCGACTTCCTGATGACCGGCCAGGAAATGGTGACGGCGATCGCGCACGGCGCCGGCACGGGAGCGGGCAAGCTCGTCAGCATCGTCGTCGACAACGGCAGCTACGGCACGATTCGCATGCACCAGGAGCGCGAGTACCCCGGCCGGGTCTCTGGCAGCGACCTCGGTAACCCCGACTTCGCGGCACTGGCGCGGGCTTGCGGCTGGTGGGCGAGCGAACGCGTCGACACGACCGCCGCGTTCGAGCCGGCATTTCGTGCCTCGCTCGAGTGCGGACGCCCGGCGCTGATCCACGTCCGGCTAGCCGCCGACGTGATCACGAGCCGGACGACGCTGGCGGCGATCCGCGCTTCGGCGCTGAAGAAGCAGCAGGCATCGGGCTGACGACGACGACTTCGAGCAGCCGGTCGAGGCCCCCTTCGTCGATCGCCACCATCGCCGCCGCGCGCACTTTCGGCTTCGCGTGGAAGGCGACCGACAGGCCAGCGGCGGCCATCATCGGCAGGTCGTTGGCACCGTCGCCCACGGTGATCGATCGCGACGGCGCCAGACCGAGCGAGGCGCAGGTCTCGAGCAGCATGCGGCGCTTCTCGTCGCCGTCGCAGATGTCGCCCCAGGGCTGCTCGACCATCCGGCCGGTGAGCGCGCCGCGCTCGATTTCGAGCACGTTGCTGCGCGTGAAGTCGATGCCGAGACGGTCGCGCACGCGGTCGGAGAAGAACGTGAAGCCGCCCGAGACGAGCAAGGTCTTCAGGCCGGCGGCGCGGCAGGCCGCGACCAGCGCCTCGGCGCCCGGGTTGAAGCGCAGCCGCTCGTCGTAGACGCGTTGCAGGGCCGCTTCGGGCACGCCGCGCAGCAGCGCGACGCGCTGGCGCAGGCTCTCCTTGTAGTCGGCGATCTCGCCGCGCATGGCTGCCTCGGTGATGGCCGCGACATCGGCCTTCCGGCCCGCCATCGCCGCGATCTCGTCGACGCATTCGATCGAGATCAGCGTCGAGTCCATGTCGAAGGCGATCAGGCCGAAGTCGGCGAGGCGCAGCGGCGGCACGAAGCCGCGCACGACGAGGCCCGATGCCACGTTCATGCCGCCTCGAGCAGCTTCGGCGTGCCGAGCAGGCGCAGCACCTCGCGCACCAGCTGCACGCGGTCACGCACCTCGGGCGCGTCGCGCTCGATGCGCAGCCGCTCGTTGCTCGTCAGCTTGATGTGCCGGTTCTTCTGCACCAGCTCGATGATGCGCAGCGCCTCGATCGGCGGGTTCGGCATGAAGGTGATTGCCGTCACCTTGTCGCCGGCATCGATCTTCGTCACGCCGTAGGTCTTGGCGAGCACGCGCAGGCGGTGCACGTCGAAAAGCGTCTGCCCCTGTGGCGGGAGCCGCCCGAAGCGGTCGGTGATCTCTTCGAGCATGGCATCGATCTGCTCGGCTTTCTGCGCGCTCGCCAGACGCTTGTAGAGCGAAAGGCGAATGTGTACATCGCCGCAATAGGAATCGGGCAGCAGCGCGGGGGCGTGCAGGTTGATTTCGGTGACGGCCGAAAGAGGCGCCAGC
>JALYSL010000506.1 GCA_030854825.1 Pseudomonadota bacterium | reverse complement strand
CCAGTGGGCAGCGATGCTGCTCGTGCTGCTCTGCCGTGGCCCTGGAAAGCTTTCTGTCGACCATCTGGTCTGGGCCCGGCTCGCCTCGCGTAACCCTCTCGGTACAGTTGCGACCAAGTCTTCGCTTGTCTGAACGTCGGGGGCGCGTTGCCGAAAAGTCGCGTCGGGTTCGACCGCGGCCGCGAAGCTCGCCCGCGGCCAGAAGATCGTCAGGTCAGTCCCGTGCTTGCGCGGGATGCAAAGCCATGCCTCTCGGCGCGCGCGCAACTCGTCGTTGCCGAGGCGCAGCCGGCTGAGGGAGGCTCGCTTGCCGGGCGCCGAGCACCATGATCCGGCGCTTGCGCCATGCTTCGAGCGCCAGCGGCACGGTCATGTCGTGGCCGTGGCATTCGTCACGCGTCCGGAACCGACAACCATGGCGCCGATCATTCGACCGTGATGTTGGCGGCCTTGATCACCCGCGCCCACTTCGTCACCTCGGCCTGCAGGAATGCGGCGAGCTGCTCCGGCGTGCTCGGGGTGACGATCGCACCGAGCGCCGTCAGGCGCTGGCGCACGGCTGGATCGGCAAGCGCCTTCTGCGTCGCCGCGCTGAGCTTCTCGATCACTTCGTGCGGCGTCCCGGCCGGCGCGACCAGGGCCCACCAGACGCCGGCCTCGAAGCCCGGCAAGCCAGCTTCGGCCATCGTCGGCACGTCCGGCAGGATCGGCAGTCGCTGCGTGCTGCTGACCGCGAGCGCGCGCAGCCGGCCCGACTTCAGGTGCGGCGCGACCTCGAGCGGGTTCAGCAGCATGAACGAGATGCGGCCGGCCATCAGGTCGACCAGCGCCGGCGCGCCACCCTTGTACGGCACATGCAGCGCCTGGAACTTGCCAACCGATTCGAGCAGCGCGCTGGCCAGGTGACCCGAGCTGCCGTTGCCGGCCGAGCCGTAGCTGAGCGCGGTCTTGTCGGCGCGGCCTTTCGCGAGCAGGTCGTGCAACGACTTGATCGGCGAATCGGCGGGGACCACGAGCACCAGCGGCGCGTTGCCGACGAGCGAGATCGGCGCGAAGTCCTTCAGCGTGTTGAACGGCAACGTGTGAAAGAGCGACATGTTGGTCGCAAGGCCGTTCGCGCCGAGCAGCAGCGTGTAGCCGTCGGGTGCGGCCTTGGCGACGAAGTCGGCACCGATGTTTGCGCTCGCGCCGGGCTTGTTTTCGATGATCACGGTCTGGCCGAGCTCCGTCGCGAGCTTTTCACCGAGGGTGCGGCCAACCGTGTCGACCGCACCGCCGGCCGAGAACGGCACGACGAGGTGGATCGGCCGGCTCGGGTAGCTCTGCGCGTCAGCGAGGACGGGCATCAGTGCAGGCACGAACAACGCTGCGGCGAAGGCCAGCGTGCGAAAGGCTGCTGCAGGAATGAATCTCATCGGGGTCTCCTTGACTGCGCTGCGTCGTGGCGACAGGTGTGGCGAAGGGAAAACAGCTTGGCTCGCGTCGACCGAGGCTTGGCCGCTTCTAGGGCGCGACCGTGCCACGCAACCCGGCACGAGAAATCGCCCGCGCGACGGTGCCGTCGGCGATCGCCGCATCGACGAACGCGCTGACCGCGCCGAGTTGCTGCGCATGCGACTTGGGAATCGCCGCGCCGAAATGCTCCATGCCGCAATGCCCGGCGAGCACGCGCGAGCCCGGCAGTGAATCGGCCATCTCGAAAAGGATCGCCTTGTTGGTCGCGAACGCATCGAGCCGGCCGCTGCGCAGCATCTCGGCCGCAGCCTTCAAGGTCGGCGTCGGCACCAGCACCGCGCCCGGATAGTCGGGCGCGAGCTCGCCCTGCGTCGAGCTGCCTTCGCTGACACCGATGCGCAAACCCGGCCGATGCATGACGTCGAGCGACTCGAGCGGCGATCCCGGGCCGACGAGAAAGCTCTTCTCGACCGCCATGAAGGTCGGCGCGAAAGCCATGACTTTCGCTCGCGCCGGCGACTCGTTCGTGAAGGTCACGTCGAGCGTGCCGGCCTCGATACCGGCGAGCACGTCGGCGTTCTTCGCGAAAGCGACCGGCTCGAACGGCACATCGAGACGCGCCGCAAGCGCCTTGCCGAGGTCGTAGCCGACGCCGCGTTCTGCGCCCGGCGTCGGGCCGATGAGGATCGACGATGGACTGCCGCGATAGAGCCCGACGCGCAACGCGCCGCTCGGCGCCAGCACCGCTCGCGCGGCCATCGGTCGCGCGTGTTCGCTCGCGCAGCCCAGCAGCGTGAGAGCTGTGATTGCGGCGGCGGCGGCGAGGAACGGGCGGCGTGACGGAATCATGGGTTCTCCGAAGGGTCGGTCTTCACTTGTGCTGGATGGTTGGCGCAGGTCGTCTCGGAGGCCGTGCACGGAGACTACC
>JALYSL010000473.1 GCA_030854825.1 Pseudomonadota bacterium | reverse complement strand
ATCACCGCGGGCATCGTTCTCGTGCTGGCGCTCTGGATTTCCGGCGGGATCGAGCGGCGGCTGCTGCGCAACGCGATCGGTCAGGATCTGTCTCTGCGCAAGATCGCGGCGACGTTGGTGCGCGCCGTGTTGCTGTTCGTCGGCCTGATGTTCGCGCTCTCGGCCGTCGGCATCGATCTGACGGCGCTTTCCGTGCTCGGCGGCGCGATCGGCGTCGGCATCGGCTTCGGTCTGCAGAAGATCGCCGCCAACTACATGAGCGGCTTCATCATCCTGGCCGAGCGCAGCATTCGTATCGGCGACATGGTCAAGGTCGACGGCTTCGAGGGCCGCATCACCGACATCCGAACGCGCTACACCGTGATCCGATCGCTCGGCGGCCGCGAGGCGATCGTGCCGAACGAAACGCTGATCACGACGAGGGTCGAGAACCTGTCCCTGGCCGATCCACGGGTCTTGGTTCAGACGGGCGTGCAGGTTGCGTATGGCACCGACGTGCGTGCCTTGCAGCCCCAGCTCGAGGCGGCGATCGCGTCCGTCGAGCGCGTCGTTCCGGAACCGGCGCCCGCTGTGCAGCTCTCGGCCTTCTCGGCCGACGGCATGGACCTGATCATCAATTTCTGGATTCGCGATTCGGAGAATGGCCAAGGCAACGTCAAGTCGAAGGTCAATCTTGCCGTGCTCGACGTGCTAAACGCCGCCGGTGTCGAGATTCCGTTTCCGCAGCGTGTCGTCCACGCGGTCATCTCGAAGGAAAATGCGGCCGACGCCGATGCCGACGGGCGAGTACCCTCGGCCGGCTGAGCTCCTGAGGCAGGAACATGAACAAGCGCTTCTTTCTTCTCGTCGCCGTCGTCGCCGCGTCGGCACTCGCCGCGTCCCTGCCGTATGACGAGACCGCCAATGCCAAGGCAGAGATCCAGCAGTCGCTGGCGGCCGCCAAGACGCATCACGGCAAGGTGCTGGTGATCTTCGGCGCCAACTGGTGCGAGGATTGTCGAGTCCTCGACCGCGCGCTGAAGGCGGACAAGAGCGCAAAGCTGATCGCTGCCGAATTCGAAGTCGTCAAGGTCGACGTCGGTCGCTTCGACCGCAACCTAGACGTTGTCGCCGCCTACGGCAACCCGATCAAGAAGGGCATTCCCGCCGCGGTCGTTCTTTCAGCCGGCAACCGGGTGCTCTACGCCACCCGTGCCGGCGAGCTTGCCGATGCGCGGCGCATGAGCGAAGGCGGCATCTACGATTTCTTCCGGAACGTGACGGCCGTGTCGCGAGCCAAGCCCTAGCCAACTGCTGCTCAGTGCACCATGTGTCGCAACATCCGCACCCTCTTCAATTTCGAACCACCGGCCACCGAGCTCGAGATTCGTGACGCTTCGCTGCAATTCGTGCGCAAGCTCAGTGGTTTCACTGTGCCGTCGAAGGCGAACGCCGAGGCCTTCGAGCGCGCCGTCGAAGACATTGCCGCCGCCGCGCGAGATCTGATCGGCTCGCTGGTGACGACGGCCGACCCGCTCGATCGCGAGGTCGAAGCGACGCGGGCGAAGGCCAGGTCGGCAGCGCGGTTCGGCCCCGCCGTCTGAGGCCGCGTGCGTCAGCGGGTCCTGCGTCGATACGAGCGGCTCCTGGCCGGGCTTCTCGGCCTGGTCTGGATCGGCGGCGGCATCGCCGCCCTGGTGATCGGAATCGCCAGGAGCGGCTGGGCCGTCATCGCGATGGCCGTGCTGGCGGCTGGCTACGGCGTGGTGTGGTTGCGCGTTGCCGCCCGTGCTCGCTTGTATGAGCCGGGCGAGCTGCTGATGCCGTGGCGAGCCAGGAAATGACGGCCGCGCGCCGCGCCGATAGCTCAGCTGCCTGTGCGTAGGGTCGTCAGGTACAGATAGACGGCCTGGACATCGACGTCGCTCAGCTCGCGCAGCGATTCGAACGGCATGACCTTGCTGACGGCGCTGCCGTCGGGGCGTTTCACGCTCTTCAGCATCGCCGCGAACGCCTGCGCGTCGCGGTAGCGCGGAAGGACGCTGCCGGGGCCTGGCGCCAGCCGCGCCGCCGGCGG
>JALYSL010000445.1 GCA_030854825.1 Pseudomonadota bacterium | reverse complement strand
GCCTTCTTCGAGCGCGGCGAGTTGCTCGGCCGCGTGCGCTGCCTGCAGCGCGGCGATCACCTCGCTCAGGTCGCCATCGAGGATCGCTTGCAACTTGTAGAGCGTCAGGCCGATCCGGTGGTCCGTGACGCGGCCTTGCGCGAAGTTGTAGGTGCGGATGCGGTCGCTGCGG
The DNA here is from genome assembly GCA_030854825.1 of Pseudomonadota bacterium. Next base: position 5,606 of record JALYSL010000445.1, on the reverse strand, counting down.
TCGCCGCTGCCGACCAGGCTCTTGCGCGTCGCCGCCTCTTTCGCCGCTCGCTCGGCGCGTTCCTTCTCGCGCAGGCGCGCCGTCAGCACGGCCATCGCCTTGGCCTTGTTGCGATGCTGCGAGCGGTCGTCCTGGCATTCGGCGACGATGCCGGTGGGCAAGTGGGTGATGCGGATCGCGCTGTCCGTCTTGTTGACGTGCTGGCCACCGGCGCCGCTGGCCCGGAAGGTATCGATCCGCAGCTCGTTCGGATCGAGTGTCAGCTCCTCGGTGGCGTCGGGCTCCGGCAGCACCGCCACCGTGCAGGCGCTGGTGTGGATGCGCCCTTGCGTCTCGGTGATCGGCACGCGTTGCACCCGATGCCCGCCGGACTCGAACTTCAGCTGCGCGTACACCGAGTCGCCGTCGACGCGAAAGACGATCTCCTTGTAGCCGCCGAGATCGCTCGCGCTTTCGGACATCACTTCGCTCTTCCAGCCCTGGCGCTCGGCGAAACGCAGGTACATCCGCGCCAGGTCAGCAGCGAACAGCGCCGACTCGTCGCCACCGGTGCCGGCGCGAATCTCGACAAAGACATTGCGGCCGTCGTCGGCGTCGCGCGGCAGCATCGCTGCCTGCAGTGCAGCCTCCAGGCGTTTCATGTCGGCCTCGGCGGCCTCGGCCTCGTCGCCGGCGAGCCCCGCCATCGCCGGGTCCGCCGACGATTCGGCGAGCAGCTCCTTGGCGGCGCTCAGATCGGCTTCGCGCGCTTCCAGGCGACGAAAGAGATCGACAAGCTCGGAAGCTTCGGCATGTTCGCGACTCAATTCGCGATAGCGCTTCATGTCGGCAGCCGTAGCTGGATCGGCAAGCGTCGCGTCGAGCTCCGACAAGCGATGCGCGAGGCGCTCGAGCTGATGACGCAGGGAGGTTTTCATGAGCGAATGAGAGAGGGATCGGCACGAGGTGTTCTAGCGATCGCGGCCGCGCGAGCGCGGCGCGGCATCGCGCGATCACCGCTAGCGCTTGTTGCCTGGAGAACGCGTGCCGGCGCGCAGGAAGAGACGGGAAACGGTGTCGGCAAGCTGGGCGCGTTCGTCGCCGTCCGCCGCGCGCAATTCGGCGAAGGTGCCGTGCAGCATCTTCTGCGTCAAGCCCTTGGAGAGTGCTTCCAGTACCACGCCGACGTCTTCGCCACCCGCCAGCAGCTTCATCGCCCGGGCGATTTCGAGCGTGCGCCAGTCGTCGGCCTGCGCGTGCAGCGCCTGAATCAGCGGGATCGAGGCGCGTCTGTCCAACCATTGCACGAAGCTCTGCACGCCGCTTTCGATGATCGCCTCGGCCTGCGCCACCGCCGCCTCGCGCTTTTCGCCGGCCGTTTGCACGAGCGACGAAAGATCGTCGAGGGTGTAGAGATAGACGTCGGACAGACGTGCCACTTCGAGCTCGATGTCACGCGGCACGGCGAGGTCGACCATGAACATCGGCCGGTGCCGACGCGCCTTCAGCGCCCGTTCTACGGCACCGAGGCCGATGATCGGCAACGAGCTCGCAGTGCACGAGACGACGATGTCGAACTCGGCCAGGCGCGACGGCAGATCGGCAAGCGGCATCGTCGATGCGCCGAACCGGGTCGCCAGCTCGGCAGCACGCTCGCTGCTGCGGTTGGCAATGGCCATCAATCGCGGCCCGCGTGCCGCGAAATGGGTTGCGGCGAGATCGATCATTTCACCAGCGCCGACGAAAAGAACGCGGGTCTGCGCCAGCGATTCGAAGAGCTGTGACGCGAGCCGCACCGCCGCCGCGGCCATGCTGATCGAGTGGCTGCCGATCTCGGTCGACGAGCGCACTTCCTTGGCGACGGCGAAAGAACGCTGGAACATCTGCTGCAAGGTCGTGCCCAGGGTGCCGGCGCCCTCGGCTTCGCGCACCGCCTGCTTCAACTGGCCGAGGATCTGCGGCTCGCCCAGCACCATCGAATCGAGGCCGCTGGCGACGCGAAACGCGTGCCGTGCCGCTGACGATCCTTCGAGGACGTAGGCATGCGAGCGCAGTGCCTGGCTCGTCACACCGCCGATGCCGGCGAGCCAGTCGACGGCGGGGTCGACGATCGACGCCTCGGAGCCGACATACAGCTCGGTGCGGTTGCAGGTGGAGACGATCGCGACTTCGCTGACCCGCTCGTTGCGCGAGCGGAATGCCTGCAACGCCACCGGCAATTGCTCGGCCGAAAAGACGAAGCGGCCGCGCAGATCGAGCGGCGCGGTCGTATGGTTGAGCCCCAGCGCAAAGACGCTCATGACCCGATTATAAAATCGCCGCCCGAAAGGCCGCATTCCTGCAACCCGTCGACGCCTTCTGGCACATCGCCAACTTTTTCGCGCCTGCGCTCGGCGTGGGCCTGATCGCGGCAACGGCGACCAAACTCATCTGGCGGCGCGAGCTGGCCACGTGCTCGTGGCTGCGACTGGCTGCTTGGGCCAGCGCCTCCATGGCAGCGGTTTCCATGATCGGCCTTTTCATCTTCGAACGCGACGGCAAGATGATCACCTATGCGGGGATGCTGGTCGCCTGTGCAGTGGCTCTGTGGGCGGCAGGATTTCGCCGGATTGGCCGCTGAGCTGACGAGCGGCGCACCGCGCGCCGTCAGGCGGCGGGGATCTCGCCGCGCAGCGAATGGCCGCGAACCTCGCTGATCCGCACCTGAACCATCTGTCCGACCAGCGTCGCCGGCGCTGCGAAGTTGACGACGCGGTTGCATTCCGTGCGACCCATCAGGTCTCCGAAATCCTTGCGGGAACGCCCTTCGACCAGCAGCCGCTGCGTCGTCCCGAGGCGGGAGCGGCTGATGGCTTCGCCTTGCGCTTCGAGCCTTGCCTGAAGTCGCTGCAGGCGCTCCAGCTTGCGCGCGGCGTTCGTTTCATCGCTCAAGGCCGCTGCCGGTGTTCCGGGACGAGGGCTGAAGAGGAAGCTGAAGCTGTGGTCGAAGTTGATCTCTTCGACGAGAGTCATCGTTCGCTCGAAATCGTCGTCGGTCTCGCCCGGGAAGCCGACGATGAAGTCGCTCGAGATGGCGATCTCCGGCCGAACGGCGCGCAGCTTTCGAACCGTGCTCTTGAATTCGAGCGAGGTGTAGCCGCGCTTCATGGCCGAGAGGATGCGGTCGCTGCCGTGCTGCACCGGCAGGTGCACGTGGGTGACCAGCTTGGCGATCCGGCCGTAGACATCTATCAGGCGTTGCGTGAATTCCTTGGGGTGGCTAGTCGTGTAGCGAATCCGCTCGATGCCGGCAAGCTCGGCGACGGCCTCGAGCAGGCGGGCGAAATCGGCGATCTCGCTCGTGCCGCCCATCGCTCCGCGATAGGCGTTGACGTTCTGGCCCAGCAGCGTCACTTCGCGAACGCCTCGCTCGGCGAGCCCCGCCACCTCCGAGAGCACGTCGTCGTAGGGACGCGAGACTTCCTCGCCTCGGGTGTAGGGCACGACGCAGTAGGAGCAGTACTTCGAGCAGCCCTCCATGATCGACACGAATGCGGTCGGCCCGACGACGCGGGCTGGCGGCAGATGGTCGAACTTCTCGATCTCGGGAAAGCTGATGTCGATCTGCGGCCGCCGCTCGGCTCGCTGCCGCTCGAGCATGGCCGGCAGCCGGTGCAGCGTCTGCGGGCCGAACACCAGATCGACGTACGGTGCCCGCGCCACGATCGACGCGCCTTCCTGGCTGGCGACGCAGCCGCCGACGCCGATCAACGCGCCCTTCGCTTTCAGGTGCTTGACGCGGCCGAGATCGCTGAACACCTTTTCCTCGGCCTTCTCGCGCACCGAGCAGGTGTTGAAGAGGATGAGATCGGCCGCTTCGACATCGTCGGTGGCCTCATAGCCTGCGCTTTCGCGCAGGAGGTCCACCATCTTGTCCGAGTCGTAGACATTCATCTGGCAGCCGAAGGTCTTGATGAAGACGAGCGGCTTGGCGCCAGCGGCATCGCTCACGGCTTGGTCCAGGTCTGCGCGACCGGATCGAACGTCCAGGCCTGCGCGTCTTCGGGCGTCGTCGGCCACGGTTGATTGGCGGCCTCGCCGGGAGTCAGTATCCACACGTCCTTGACGAGGCCATACAGGTCGATCGTGTAGTGAACGAGAAAGCGACTACCGATCAAGCTGCCCGGAACGACGGTCATGTTGTTCGCGTCGCGAATTCGCGCCCCGGGCGCCAGCCGAGCCAGCTGGCCGGTGAGCGTGACTTCCGGCGCCTGAGCGAACACGAGCGCTCCGCGCAAGGCGCTTTGCGGAAAATTTCGCTGCACCTGCGCTGCCACTGGCAATGCCAGCGTCAATGCGGCGACGAGGAAGAGGGCGCGGCGAAGCATGGAGGTCTGGTGGCGCTTCAGGGACTCGAACCCCGGACCTGCGGATTATGATTCCGTCGCTCTAACCGACTGAGCTAAAGCGCCTGAACCCAGAAGTATAGCGAGCCGTCGTCGGCCAAGCGACGGCGCGGGCTGGCCCGATTCACTGCCGCAACGGGCACTTCTCGTCGGTCACGCCGATTCCCCGCATGTTCAGTTTCTTCAAGAAGAAAACAGCCGATACCGAAGCGCCGGTCGAGCGGCCGCGAACCGCGCTCGAATGGCTCAATACCGACGTCGGCGAGCTGTTCTTTGGCAAGAAGTCCGAGGCTCCGCCCAGCGCCCGAGTGGATGAACGAGGCGAAGAGGCTGTTGCCGAACAGCCCGCGCCGACGCCGGCATCGGCACCGGTATCGGCGCCGCCCGTCGAGCCCGCGGAAGAAGATCGGCGCGACTGGCTCAGCCGTCTGCGTACGGGGCTGCGCCGCACCGGCTCGAGCCTGGCCGAAGTCTTCGTCGGCGCGACGATGGACGCGGCGATGTACGAAGACCTCGAGGCCGCATTGCTTCAGGCCGACGCCGGCGTCGCGGCGACGAACTATCTGCTCGACGACCTGCGAGGCCGAGTCACGCGCGCGGACGTGCGCGATCCCGCCGCCGTGCGCCGACTCCTCGCCGAGGCCATCGTCGACCTCCTCGCGCCACTCGAGAAGCCGCTCGTGATCGGCGCGCACGTGCCGACCGTGATCATGGTCGTTGGCGTCAATGGGGCCGGCAAGACGACCAGCGTCGGCAAGCTGGCGCGCCACCTCATGAACTCGAATCAGAAGGTGTTGCTGGCCGCCGCCGACACCTTTCGCGCCGCCGCGCGCGAGCAGCTTCTCGCCTGGGCCGAACGGGCCGACCCCGGCATGAATGCGCCGCCGGTGGCCGGTGCAGCGCCGAACTCGCAGCGCATCGAGATCGTCAGCCAGGAAGGCGGCGACCCGGCCGGCGTGACCTTCGATGCGGTCGTGGCCGGCAAGGCACGCGGCTGCGACGTTGTCATCGCCGACACGGCCGGCCGTCTGGCGACGCAGTCGCATCTGATGGAAGAGCTGAAGAAGATCCGCCGCACCATCGGCAAGGCCCAGGCCGGTGCGCCGCACGAAGTGCTGCTCGTGATCGACGGCAATACCGGACAAAATGCGCTCGCGCAGGTTCAGGCGTTCGACGCCGCCCTGCAACTGACGGGCCTCGTCATCACCAAGCTCGATGGCACGGCCAAAGGCGGCGTGCTGG
>JALYSL010000439.1 GCA_030854825.1 Pseudomonadota bacterium | reverse complement strand
GAGCTGGCGAGGCCAGCGCACCCAACTCGGTGTAGAGCAGGCAGCGCACGCTGCGCGAGGCATCGAGCGGCGTCAGCTCCGGCAACGTGGTCGGGCACGGCCCGAAGGCGCGATCGCAGCGCGGCGTGAAGCGGCAGCCTTCGAAGGTCAGCCAGAGCGGCGGCACCGAGCCGCGGATGGCCGCCAGCGACTCGCCCCGCCGCGCGGCATCGGGCAGCGCTTGCAGCAACAGGCGCGCATACGGGTGCTTCGGCGACGCGAAGAACTCGGCGGCCTCGGCCACCTCGATGATCTGCCCGGCGTACATCAGCGCCACCCGATCGGCCATGTCGGCGACGACGGCCAGATCGTGGGTGATGAGGAGCAGGCCCATGCCCTGCTCCCGCTGCAGATCCTTGAGCAACTCGAGGATTTGCGCCTGGATCGTCACGTCGAGCGCCGTCGTCGGCTCGTCGGCGATGAGGAAGTCGGGCTCCGAGGCGAGGGTCATCGCGATCATGACGCGCTGCTTCTGGCCGCCGGAGAGGCGAAACGGATATTCGTCGATGCGGCTTTCCGGTTCGGGAATGCCGACCCGGCCCAGCCACTCGATCGCCTTGGCGCGCGCGGCGGCGCCGCGCAGCGCCGTATGCGTCTCGATCGCCTCGACGATCTGGGCGCCGACCCGCATCACCGGATTCAGGCTGGTGCCCGGTTCCTGGAAGATCATGCCGATCCGGCCGCCACGCACCGCGCGCATGCCGGCCTCAGGCAACGCCAGCAGGTCCTGACCCTCGAGCGCGACACGGCCACCGACGACGCGGCCGTTCTCGGGCAACAGGCGCATCAGGGCGAGTGCCGTCATGCTCTTGCCGCAGCCCGACTCGCCGACCAGCGCGAACGTCTCGCCCCGGGTGATGGCGAGGTTCATGCCGTCGATCGCCTTGACGATCCCGGCGTCGGCATCGAGGGCGACCTCGAGGCCGCTGATCTCCAACGTCGTGGAGCGGGCGTTCATCAGCTCATCGCGGCGCGACGCAGGCGCGGCCTGAAGCTGCGGGCGCGCGGGTCGAACGCGTCGCGCACGCCGTCGGCGAAGAGGTTGGCCGCCAGCACCAGCGTGACCATGAAGGCGAAAGCCGCGGCGAAGCTCCACCAGACGATCGGGTCGCGGCTCATCTCGCTGCGCGCCCCGTTGATCATGCCGCCGAAGCTGTTCATCGACGGATCGACACCGACGCCAACGTAGGTGAGCACGGCCTCGTAGAGGATCAGGTCGGAAAAGCTCAGCACCGTCGTGATCAGGACGAGGTGCATCACGTTCGGCACGATGTGCCGCGCCATGATGCGAGCAGGCGATACGCCGAAGGCCGTTGCCGCCTGGACGAAATCGAGCTCGCGCAGCTTCAGGGTCTCGCCGCGGATCAGTCGACAGAGGGTCGCCCAGCCGGTGACGCCGAGAATGACGCAGAGCAGGAAGATCTTGACGTCGGAGCGCTCCAAGCCGGTCTCGAACATCTCGCTGTGCTGGTCGAGGTAGACCTGGACCATCAGCACGCATGCGGCGATGAGCAGCACGTTCGGCACCGAGCTGAGCGTCGTGTAGAGGTACTGGATCACCTCGTCGACCCAGCCCTTGAGATAGCCGGCGAGGACACCGAGAACGACCGCGAACGGCAAGGTCGCGACGGTGGCAAGCGTGCCGATCACGAACGCCGTGCGCACGCTCTTCAGCGACTGATAGAACACGTCGTTGCCGGTCCGGTCGGTGCCGAAGACGTGGTAGTTGCCCATCAGCGCGACCAGCGGGCCGATCAACGCGCAGATGATGGCGAAAGTGATGAGAGCGGCGCGCAACGGCAGATGGGTGCGGTCGGCGGCGATGTCGCGCAGCGCCCCGCGCACGCCGTCATGGGCGGGGCGCACGACGAAAGCGGTGAGAAGGGAGGCCAACGCGGCGACAACGAGGCCGGCAGTCAGGCCGATGAGCGAGCGGGTCGTGATGTCGGCGGCCCATTGCGAATCGGGATCGGACAGTTGTGCGCCGCCGAAGATGAGCCGCGGAAAGCCGCGCCCCGTCACTCCGCCCACGATCATCGACTCCTTGTTGAAGGCCCGGTAGGCCAGCGGCTGCGAGTAGCCCACCTCGCGGGTCGAGATCTGTCGCGACAGCACGAGGTCGAGCAGCGACTCGGTTTTCGGCGCGTAGGAGGACGGCGCATCGGCCGCCGCTCCGGCCGCCGTTGGCAGGGCGCGCCTGAAATGAAAGCTGTCGACCATCGTCACCAGCGCGAAGACCATCAGCACGATCGCGGCACTGAGGGCCACCGGGTCGCGAGCCACCTTCTCCCACGTCGCGCGCAGGTTGGCGTTGCTGGCAACCCGCCAGACGTAGGCCAGGAGCAGCAAGGCGATGACGTAGAGAACCAGGTCGGTTCCGAGGAAGACGATCTTCGGCATGACAGTCGGGCTCAGGCGAGACGGACCCGAGGATCGGCCCAGGTGTAGAGAAGGTCGATCACGATGTAGCTGGCGATGTAGAGCATCGCGCCAAGAAAGACCATCGAGCGGACGATCGCGAAGTCTTGCCCCGAAATCGCCTCGATGACGAAGGCGCCGAGCCCCGGGATGCCGAAGAAGCTTTCGAAGACGAGGCTGCCGAGGAAGACATACGGCAGATAGGATCCCGCGCTGGTGATGATCGGAATGAGCGCGTTCTTCAGCACGTGGCGGAACAGCACCAGCGCTTCCGAGAGACCTTTGGCCCGGGCCGTGCGCACGTAGTCCTTGCCGATTTCTTCGAGGAACATGGCGCGATAGAGGCGCGCCTCGGTGCCCAGGCGGGCGAGCAGCGACAGGCCGATCGGCATGAGCAGGAACTTCACGGCGCTGAGTCCGCCCGCATAGCCCGAGATCGGCACCAGATGCAACATGCGCGAGAAGAAGAACTGGCCGACGATGATGTAGAAGAGGCTCGAAATCGAGAGCATCAACACGCAGAGCACGACGCCCCAGAAATCGATTCGCGAATGGCGGAAGAAGACGAGCAGCAGGGCGAACCCGGTGCTGGCGATGACCTGGAGGACGAACACCGGCACCGCCAACTGC